>NZ_BAAALF010000068.1:0-38859 GCF_039528135.1 Kitasatospora nipponensis
CCCAGGTACCGCACCGCGTCAGCCGACCACCGGGATCGTGCCTCCGCTCCCGGGCCCGGCCCGCCGTCCGTGCTCTTGGAGAGCGGCTGTCAATCCTGTAAACAGTGAGTCAACTGAAGCAACGGTGCGGGGCAGCGCCGGGAGCGCCGACGGCAAGGACAGGCAAGGACGGGCATGGAATCCGGTCAGGACGACACCGCGGAGATCGGCCGGCGACTGCGCGACCTGCGCCGCGAACGCGGCCTCAAGCAGAGCGACCTGGCCGGCGAGGGCATGTCCGTCAGCTACCTCTCGCTCCTGGAGTCGGGCAAGCGCCCGGTCACCCCGGCCATCCTGCGCCGGCTGGCCCTGCTGCTGGACTGCTCGGTCGACTACCTGCGCACCGGACAGGGCAGCGCACCGGAACTCGGCCGCCAGCAGGAGCTCCTGCTGCGCGTCGCGCTGGCCGAGCTGGCGCTGCGCGGCGGCGACGGCACGGGCGCCCTTGCGGCCTGCGACGCGGTGATCGCGGCCAGTCCGCCGGCCGAGCCGGCCACCGTGCGCCGGGCCAGGACCGCCCGGGCGCAGGCGCTGGAGCGACTGCACCGCCCCGCCGAGGCACTGGCCGAACTGGACGGGCTGCACCGCGATCCGGCGCACGGCCCGGGGTCGGCCCAGTGGCTGGCGCAGGCCCTGGCGCTCTGCCGCTGCTTCCTGGCGGCGGGCGAGCCGGGCAGCGCGGTCGCGTGCGGGCAGCGGGCGATGGCCCAGCTGGACGAGGTCTTCGTCGAGCCGAGTGAGGACCACCTGAGCCTGGGCGTGCCGCTGATCGAGGCCCTGCGCCGCAGCGGGGAGACCGCCGCCGCCCGCCGGTTGTCGGACCGGTTGCTGCCGCTGGCCGAGCGGGCCGGTGCACCGCGGGACCGGACGGCGGCCTTCCGGCAGGCCGGCCGGCGCGCGCAGCAGGACGGTGACACCGCGCTGGCGCTCACCTTGGCCCAGCGCGCCCTCGCGCTGGACGCCGAGGACGAACAGGCCCGCCGGCTGGGCCTGTTCGGCGCCGGCTACGGATCCCTGCTGCTGGACGGCCCGCAGCCGCAACCCGAGCTGGCCAAGGAGTACCTGGCCCGGGCCGGCACCGAACTGGGGCGCTGCGGACGGCCCGACGACCTGGCCGGCTGCGAACTCGCGCTGGCTCGGGCGGAGTTGATGCTGGGCGGCTACGAGGACGGCGCCGCGCACGCCGAGCGGGCGCTGGAGCTGGCCGACGGTGGGCGGGCCGGGGTCGGCATCGAGGTCCGGGCCTGGCTGCAACTGGGCCAGGCGCGCGGGCTGCAGGGTCGCGCCGAGCAGGCGCTGAGCGCGCTGGAGGCCGCCGAGCGGCTGCTCCAGGAGGGAGCCGGCACCCTGACGGCGGGGCGCGACCTGGCGGAGGCCTGGCAGGCGCTGGGCGAGCTCTGGCTGGCGCACGACCGGGCCCCGCGGGCGATGAACGCCTACCGGCAGGGTCTGGCGGCGGCCGGACTGGCCGGCTCGGCGCCGCTGCCCGGCGTGCTGCGGCCGGCCGGGCCCTGAAGTGCCCCGGCCGCCGGGCGAGTCGGGCACCGGATCGGCCACAATGGACCGGCAACCACGGTCGAAGGGGAGCGCGATGCGTCGGCAAGACGGGGAGTCGGACCAGCCGGTCGGCGAGGAGTGGCTGCTGGAGTTGAGAGTGGACACGGCCTTCGCCGAACTGGCCCTGCGCAACGGGGAGGACCTCCAGGCGCTGGCCGTCCTCGACCGGGTGCTCGCCGCCGACCCGCCGCCCGACGACGCCACCCGGTACCGGGCCAAGGCCCAGCGGGCCTGGGCGGTCGAGAAGTTGGGCCGGCTCGAGGAGGCGACCGGCGCCTACCAGCGACTGCTGGCCGACCCGGCCACCGAGGTCGGCAGCGCGCAGTGGGCGCTGCTCGCGGTGGCCCTGTGCCGCTGCTACCGGGACGTCGGCGACCTGGCGATGAGCGTGGACTTCGGCGAGCGCGCGCTGCGCGAGCTGGCGGCCAGCGGCGCGGCGGCGATCCACGAGCACGTCCAGCTCGGCTCCACCCTGATGGGCTGCTACATCAACCGCGGTGACCTGGTCTCGGCCAAGCTGTTGGCCGACCGGCTGGCGCCGCTGGTCCGCGACTGCGGCTCGCCGGTGGCCCGCGGCGCCGTGGAGTGGAACTCCTCCATCGTCGCCCAGCAGCAGGGCAGGCTGCAGGAGGCGCTCGAACAGGCCGAGCGCGCCCTGGCGTTGATGGACGAGGCGGACAACGCCCGGCACCAGGGCATGCTCCGCTACAACCTGGCGGCACTCCTGCTCGCGCACGGTGAGCTGGAGCAGGCACACGCCCTGCTGCTCACCGCCTACGCCATCCTGACGGACAGCGGCCGGGTCGCCGAGGTGATCGACTGCGTCTTCCACCTGGCGGAGATCCACGTGCAGCGCGGCGACCCGCAGGCCGCGCTGGAGTGGGCCGACCGGGGCCGGCAGTTGCTGGAGCAGGCCGGCCGTGAGCTCTGGTGCGAGCGGGCGGTGGTCGCGATGGTCGCCGGGCGGGCCCATCTGGTGGCCGGCTCCGACCAGTTGAGCGAGGTCGAGTTGCGCTCCTGCGGGCTGCTGCTGAGCCGGGCGGGGGAGTACCGCTCGGTGGCGCGGCTCTGGCGCCAGCTGGGGGACTGCTGGGCCGAACGCGGCGAGCCGGTGGAGGCGATGACGGCCTACCAGGTGGCGCTGGGGCTGCTCGGGACTCCGCGGGCGGCCCCGCTTCCGCGGCGGCGCCCCGCGCACTCCTGAACGCCCCCGCGAACACCACCGGATGGTGAGGTTCCGGGCGGGCGGGCGGTTCAGGCGGCGGTGGTCCAGCCGGTGAACCGGCGCAGTTCGGTCACCAGCCGGGTCACCAGCGGCTCGGGGGCCCGGGAGGTCCAGACGATCGTCAGGTGCGCGGGCTCGGCGTCGCGCACCGGCAGCCAGTGCACCCCGGGAGCCGTCGCCCAGCGGCTGAGCGGCTCGGGTGCGAGCCAGACCCCGTGGCCGCGGGCCACCGTCAGCAGGCAGTCCTCGACCTGGCGGGTGGGCGGGCGGGGGCGCACCGGGCGGTCGCGGGCGCCGGGTTCGGACGGCTGCGGGCCGCCCCAGCCGGAGTCGAGCACGGCCGGGTGCAGGACGGTCTCCCCGCTCAGGTCGGCCAGGCGGACCGAGGTCAGGGCGGCCAGCCGGTGGTCCTGGCAGACCGCGACGGCCGACCGGTCGGTGCGCACCCGGGCGGCGCGCGGACTGTCCTGGGCCGCGGCCAGCCACAGGAAGGCGGCGTCCGCCCCGCCGGAGTGCAGCAGCGCCGGCAGGTCGGCCGGCGTGGGCACGGTGACCAGGTCCAGGGCCAGCCCCGGGATGGCCGACTCCATGGCGCCGGCCGCCTCCAGCGCGAACGGCGTGGTGGCGTACGGGCAGCAGGCCAGCCGCAGCGGCGCGGCGGGCGCGGGCTCCTCGGCGCGGGCCCGCACCCGCTCGGCCAGGCAGCCCAGGTCCTCGACCACCGCGCGGACCCCGGCGGCGAGTTCGGCGCCGGCCCCGGTCAGCGTCACCCCCCGGGAGCTGCGGACCAGCAGGCTGGTGCCCAGGGCCCGTTCCAACTGCTGGATCTGCGTCGAGACGGCCTGCTGGGCCACGTGCAGCCGGGCCGCCGCCCGGGTGATGTTGAGCTCCTGAGAGACCATCAGGAACGAGCGCAGGTGCCGCAGTTCCACATTGGTCGGCAAGCTTCCCGTGGCCATCGTGCTCCCCTGTCGCCCGGTGTCGGACCCGATCCAACACGGGATGTCAAATTCCGTCAAGTCTGCTGTGGAGGCGGCGTCAGGGGCTGTCGGGTGCCGTCGGAGGCCGGGTCCGGCCGGGGTTTCAGTCCTGGAAGAGCAGCGGGCGGTCCTCGTCGAGGATCTCCCGCAGCCTGTTCAGGGACCGGGAGTTGAGGCTCTTCACCGCGCCCGTGCTGGTCCCCATCGCCTCGGCGACCGCCTCGATGCTGTAGTCCTCCAGGTAGTGCAGCACCACCACCGCCCGGTTGCGCGGCGGCAGCCGGCGCAGCGCGGCGGTCAGGGTGAGCCGCAGGTCGCTCGCCGCGCCGTCGCCGGGGGCGGGCCGGTCGGCGATCTCGGCCACCACCAGCTCGCCGGTGCGGCGCAGTCGGCGGTGCGAGAGGTAGCTGCGCAGCAGCACCTTGCGGGCGTAGGCGTCGAGGTCGGCGGCGCCGTCGCGGCGCAGCCGGCCCCAGACCGGGTAGAGCTTGGTGAGGGTGGTCTGCACGAGGTCCTGTGCCTGGTGCCAGTCGCCGCACATCAGGTACGCGACCTGGAAGAGCCGGCGGGCTCGGCCGGCCGCGAAATCGTCGAAGTCGGGTGCTTGGTCCATGGGCGGTCTCCGCGGTGAGGGCCCCGGGCGAGGTGCGGGGTGTCTCACCCGTAGAAGACGCGGTGGCGCGCGGTGGCGTCGCAGGCGGGAGCGACCGAATCGTTGCCGAGCGGGACCTTGACGCGTTCCCGGGCCGGTCATAGGTTCAGCGCTGCAAGTTTCCAGAAAGTTTCAGAAAACTTTCGGAAGGCATCGGTTTCGCCCGGCTGCCCCACCCAGCCTCCAGGAGACATCGTGGTCCCCACCCCTCCCGCCCGCCCGCGTCGCCGCCCGCTCGGCGCGCTCACCGCCGGCGCGGCCCTGCTGCTCTCGCTGGCCGGCCCGCTCGCCGCCGCACCCCCCGCGGCCGCCGCGCCGCCCGGCGTCAAGGACGTCACCGCCACCCTCTTCGAGTGGAGCTTCGCCTCGGTCGCCAAGGCCTGCACCGACACGCTGGGCCCCAAGGGCTACGGCTACGTGGAGGTCTCGCCGGCCGAGGAGCACATCCAGGGTCCGCAGTGGTGGACCTCCTACCAGCCCGTCAGCTACCGGATAGCCGGCCGGCTCGGCGACCGCGCCGCCTTCCAGAACATGGTCACCACCTGCCACGCGGCCGGCGTCAAGGTGATCGCCGACGCGGTGATCAACCACATGACGGCCGGCGCCGGCACCGGCACCGGCGGCACCACCTACACCAAGTACACCTACCCGGGCCTCTACCAGGACCAGGACTTCCACGGCTGCCGGCAGCCGATCAGCAACTACGGCGACCGCTCGAACGTGCAGAACTGCGAGCTGGTCCAGCTCGCCGACCTGGACACCGGCAGCGCGTACGTCCAGCAGACCATCGCGAACTACCTCGACGACCTGGCGAGCCTGGGCGTGGACGGCTACCGGATCGACGCCGCCAAGCACATCGCGGCGAGCGACCTGGCCGCGATCAAGGCGCGCACCACCAAGAAGGACGCCTACTGGGCGCAGGAGGTGATCTACGGCGCGGGCGAGCCGATCCAGCCCTCCGAGTACACCGGCACCGGGGACGTGGACGAGTTCCGGGTCGGCACCGACCTGAAGCGGATCTTCGCCGGCGGGAAGCTCGCCGACCTCAACGGCTGGGGCGCCTCCTGGGGCTACCTGCCGAGCAACCAGGCCCGTTCCTTCGTCGACAACTGGGACACCGAGCGCAACGGCTCCACCCTCAACGCCACCTACGGCAACACCTACACGCTGGCCAACGTCTTCCTGCTGGCGCAGACCTACGGCTCGCCGAACGTCTACTCCGGCTAC
This sequence comes from Kitasatospora nipponensis, assembly GCF_039528135.1. Lineage (NCBI taxonomy): Bacteria > Bacillati > Actinomycetota > Actinomycetes > Kitasatosporales > Streptomycetaceae > Kitasatospora > Kitasatospora nipponensis. Next base: position 5,681 of record NZ_BAAALF010000068.1, read on the forward strand.
TCCTTCGCCGCCATCGACGACGGCCCGCCGAACGGCGGCACCGTCAACGCCTGCTACCAGGACGGCTGGAACTGCACGCACGCCTGGCGCCAGGTGGCCAACATGGTCGGCTTCCGCGCGGCGGTGGCGGGGACCGCGGTGACCAACTGGTGGTCGGACGGCGCCAACGCGATCGCCTTCGGGCGCGGCGCCAAGGGCTACGTGGCGCTCAACCACGAGAGCGGCGCGCTCACCCAGACCTTCCAGACCTCGCTGCCGGCCGGCTCCTACTGCGACGTCGAGCACGGCGACCCGGCGCCCGGCGGCTGCACCGGCCCGTCCTACACGGTCGGTGCGGACGGCCGGTTCACCGCCACCGTCGGCGCCGGCGACGCGGTGGCCCTGTACGTCGGAGCCCCGGGCGCCGCCTCCACGGTCGCCACCGGCGCCTCCTTCGCGGTGACCGCCACCACCAGCTACGGCCAGAACATCTACGTCGTCGGCGACAACGCGGCGCTCGGCGGCTGGGACCCGGCCAAGGCCCTGCCGCTCTCCTCGGCCGGCTACCCGGTCTGGCGGCTCGACGTGGCGCTGCCGGCCGGCACCGCCGTCCAGTACAAGTACCTGCGCAAGGACGCGAGCGGCGCGGTCACCTGGGAGTCCGGCGCCAACCGCACCGCGACCGTGCCGGCGAGCGGGACCGTGGCGCTGAACGACACCTGGCGGCCGTGAGCCCGGGGGCGCGGCGGTAATCTGCGCGCAGCAAGCGGAACCGTCGCGCCTCCCGGGGGATGTGTCATGCAGGAACCTGACGTCCGAGTAGAACCCGACGCCCTCACGGGCTACGCCGGCCTGATAGGCCAGGAACACCAGATGCTGGCCCAGGTGAGGACGGCGCTGGCCGCCGTCCAGGTCCCGGCGGGGGCGTTCGGCCACCTGCCGGACTCCGACCAGCTGCACACCGCCTACAACGAGCACGCCACCGCCGAACAGCAGAACCTCACCGACCTGATGGACCTGCTGAGCTACGCCGCCACCGGCCTGCACAGCACGGCCGGCAACTACCGGACCAACGAGTCCGACCTGCAGGCCTCCCTCGGCGGTGGCCGGTGAGCGCCTCCCCGGACCAGGTGGCCTCGGCCTACAAGTGGGTGCGCGACGAGCTCGCGGCCCCGCTCATCCCGCTCCCGCAGATCCACAACCCGGCCCAGGGCGCGATCGACTCCGGGCTGGACTGGGCGGTCAAGTCGGCGCTGGAGGCCACCGGGTTGATGGGCCTGCTGGAGAAGGTCACCGGCAAGCCGCAGGCACTGACCGCTGCCGCGCAGTCCTGGCAGGACCAGGCCAAGGCCCTGCGCGCGGTGGCCGCCGCGCTGCGCGGCGGCGCGCAGCCGTTGCCCCAGCAGTGGCACGGTGACGCCTCGGCCGCCTTCGGCGGCTACATGGGCCAGGTGGTGGAGGCGATCGACTCGACGGCCCAGGACGCGGAGAGCACCGCGACGATCCTGGCCCAGGCCGCCGCCGAGTGCCAGCTCGCCGAGGACACCGTGATCGGCATCATCCGCGAGGCGATCGAGTGGATCGCGATGACCATCGCGGCGGGCATCGTCGCCGACGTCCTGACGCTGGGTCTGGCCACCGTGGTCGACGCGGTGGTCGCCGACGCGGAGATCACCGTCTTCATCGGCCGGGTCGAGCGGGTCTCGGAGAGCCTGGCCCGCAAGCTCGAGGAGCTGATGAAGCTGGTCAAGGAGATGAAGGAGGCCGAGAAGGCCGGCGCGACCATCTCCAAGGCGAACGAGGCCCGCAAGGCGATCTCGGTGATCCGCACCGGTGGCAAGTCCGCGCTGCGCCCCGGCACCTACCTCAACCCGTACAAGTCGGTGGGAAACTTCGCGGGGAAACTGGCGCTCAGCCCGATCAAGGGCGTCCTCGCCGAGCCCATCGTCTCGACCGTCACCGGCCTGACCGGCGACCCGAGCGGTGTGCTGACCGGCGCCGCGAACAGCAACACCAACATCGACGCCGTCAACCGGGCCGCCGACGGCTCGCCGGCGGCGCCGTACCACGTACCGAAGAGCCGGATCGAGCAGGAGTTCGGCTGAGCCGGCCACCGGCGGGGTCGGCCGGGGCGGCCGGACGCACCAGGAGAGGGAGCAGCATGGCGGAGGATCTGCGCACGCGCATCGCGCGCCGGCGGCGCGAGCAGGTCGAGCAGTACGCGGCGCAGGTCGCCCCGCTGCTCGGCCCCGGTGAGCGGGTGCGCGGGGCCGCCCGGGTGACGGGTGATCCGCTGCTGCCGCCACCGCTGCCGCGCCGGCTGCGGCCCCAGCGGCCGCCGACCGGCGACGGGCGGCCGTTCGAGCTCGGCGCCCGGCTGATGCTGCTGCTGGACGGACCGTTCAAGCCGCTGCGCGCGCTGTGGCGCGTACCGCACGGCGACCCGCTGCGGGGCGGCTGGGCGAGCCGGGCCGGCGAGGTGCTGCGGCTGCTGCGCTCGGGCCCCCTCCGGCACCGGTACGCCATGTACGACGAGGCGGTGCTGGTCTTCACCGACCACCGGGTGCTGCTGCTGGACGCGGGCGACGGCGAGTGCTTCGGCGAGTTCCCGCGGGCCGAACTGGTGGTGGGCGAGCCGAAGCGGCGCCCGCTGCGCCAGGCCACCCGGGTGGACCTGCGGTTCACCGACGGTTCGCTGCTGGCGCTGCTCGGTGCCCGCGGTGACGACGTCGAGGAGCTGCGCGCGCTGCTGGGCGGCCGGCCGGCGCAGGCGGGCTGAGCCGGCCGGCCGGGCGGTGGGCCGGCGGTCCGGCTGCGGTCCGGCGGGTCGGTGGTGGTCGGTGGCGCTCGGCCGTCGGCGGCGGGCGCCGTCAGCCGCGGCCGATGTAGGGCATCGTGGTGGCCATGACGGTGGCGAACTGGATGTTCGCCTCCAGCGGCAGCTGGGCCATGTGGCGCACGGTACGGGCCACGTCCGCCACGTCCATGGTCGGCTCGGGGGCGGTCCGGCCGTCGGCCTGCCGCACGCCGGTGCTCATCCCCGCGGTCATGTCGGTGGCCGCGTTGCCGATGTCCAGCTGCCCGCAGGCGATCCGGTAGGGACGCCCGTCCAGCGAGAGCGACCTGGTCAGGCCGGTGACGGCGTGCTTGGTCGCGGTGTAGGCGATGGACTGCGGGCGCGGCACGTGCGCGGAGATCGAACCGTTGTTGATGATCCGGCCACCCTGCGGGCGCTGGCCCTTCATCTGGCGGAAGGCGGCCTGCGCGCAGAGGAAGGCGCCGGTCAGGTTGAGGTCCACCACCGCGCGCCAGTCCTGGAGGGAGAGGTCCTCCAGCGGGACGGGCGCGCCGAAGGTGCCGGCGTTGTTGAAGAGCAGGTCGAGCCGGCCGAAGCGCTCGGCGACCTCCGCGAAGAGCGCGTCCACGGCGGCCGGGTCGGTGACGTCGGTGGGGATGACGGCGGCCGGCGAGGGGGCCGGGTCCGGGGCGTCGGCGGGGTCGGTGGCGGGGCCGGCTCCGGTGGCGCGGCCGCGGCCGGCGGCGATCAGGGCGGCCGTCTCGTGCAGCGGCTCGGCCCGCCGTCCGGCCAGCGCCAGGTGCCAGCCGGCGGCGGCGAGTTCCAGGGCCACGGCCCGGCCCACTCCGGTGCCGGCTCCGGTGACGACGGCGATCTGCTGCGGCATGCGCTACTCCCCGGTTGCCCCCTGGACGGTGCTGATGCGCCGATGATCGCGGACCGGTGCGGCCCGTGTCATTGGTAGGAGCACCCGAAAGATGGCGGGGTGTCGGGGCGTCCGGTTGTCGCGCTGCTCGCGCACCGGGCGGACGCCGCCGACCGGCCCCCGCCGATCGGCTGGGATTTTGCCAAATCGGGACCAAATATTGGGTGCTGGGGGGCCCGTAAGCAACCACAGGAGGTCCGGACCACGTCATAGGATCGACCACGTCGCGTCGTGCCCGCACCCCTGGCCGGCGCCGCCCGGGCCCTTGGTGCTTCGGGTGCCACCCACCAGTCGGAAAGTCCCTCCGTGCAGCCGCCGTTCACGCGTCCCCGTCCCCGCGTCCTCCTCAGCACCGGCGCCGTCCTGGCGCTCGCGGCCACGCTCAGCGCATGCGGCGGTGGAGGGGGGAAGCCGGCCGCGGACAGCAAGCCGGCCGGGTCCGCCTCGCCGGCGGCCGGTGCCACCACGAGCAACCCGGCGCCGGGCTCGCCGAGCGCCGCCGCCTCGGCCGCCCCGTCGTCCGCCTCGTCCAAGGTGCTGATGCCCACCGGGCCCGCCGCACAGCTGACCAAGGCCCACGACACGGCGGCCGGGCCGATCATGATGACCACCCTGGTGGGCAAGAAGTCCGGGGTCAGCGGCAAGGTCTGGGTCTGGCTGCCGCCCGAGTACAACGACCCCAAGTACGCGAACTACGGCTTCCCGGTGCTCACCCTCTACGCGGGCGGCCAGAGCAACGGCTACAACACCTGGACCGACGACCAGCTGCCGATCCAGGTGGCCGACGAGGACCTGGTGAAGCAGGGCAAGGCCCACCCGTTCATCATGATCATGCCGGTGCAGAACCTGGTCTCCAACGAGAGTCAGACGCTGGACTGCAGCGACATCCCCGGCCAGCCGAAGATGGGCACCTGGATGGCCGAGGACATCCCGGACTTCGTGCGCGCCAACTTCCGTACCGTCAAGGGCCGCGACGGCTGGGGCGTGATGGGGGCCTCCACCGGCGCCTTCTGCAGCGCCAAGCTGGCGCTGCAGCACCCGGACACCTTCAAGGCAGCCGTCCCGATCGACGGCTACTTCAATCCGGACTCCTCCTTCTGGAAGGGTCACGAGGCGGACCGGCTGGCCAACAGCCCGGACGTGCTGGTCGCCCAGAGCAAGGCCGACGTGCGGATGCTGGCCACCGCTGGCGGGGCCACCCCGGACGAGGTGCGGCTGGTCAAGGCGTGGGTGGCCAAGGCGGCCGCGCCCACCAAGATCGACTACTACGAGCAGCCGGACGGCAAGCACCTCACCACCCACTTCAAGAAGATGATCCCGAACACCCTGGAGTGGCTGACCCAGAACCTGACCGGGCCGACCGCCGGGTGACCGGCGCCAGGCCCTGCTGACGGCCTGTCAGCAACGTCCGAATCGTCCGCACACCCCCTCTGACCTGCGCGGCAATCGCGCATTGATTCGCCTCTGATCGACTGTGACCACTCTGGACCGTGGCGCCGCCACCCCGCTCTCACCAGCGGGGGCGGCGCCGCTCCGTCCCCAGCCCGTCATGACAGTCCTGAAGAGAGTGCCATGCAGCCGCATCTGCTTTCCGTCCCCGCCCAGCGCGGCTCCAGTGAGGCGGCGCCGGCCGTGCGACCCGTCCGATTCGCCGGCCTGCGGCTGGTGCACGCCGCCCTGCGCCGTGACCTCGCCCGGGTGCCCACCGCGCTGCGCCTGCTGCAGCCGGGTGACGAGGCGGCGGCCGACGCCCTGCAGCGGCACTGGGACTTCCTGACCGCGATGCTCACCTGCCACCACGAGCAGCAGGACGTCCGGCTCTGGCCGCTGCTGCGCCGCTTCGCCCCCGAGCTGCGCCTGCTGGTCAACTGGCTGGAGGACGACCACCACAACCTGGACCACTCCTTCACCCGCACCACCACGCTGATGCGGGTGGCCACCCGGGACCCGGCCAGCGCCTGGCCGGTGGCGTACGCGGTCGAGGAGCTGGCGGCCCGGCTGGAGACGCACCTGCGGATCGAGGAGGAGCAGGTGCTGCCGCTGATGACGCAGCTGCTCGCGCCGCAGTCCCGGGTCGGCACCCTGGGCGAACTGCTCGACCTGCTGCGGCTGGCCGACGGGCCGGGGGCGCCGGACGCGCTCGCCTGGCTGCTCGAGGGGGTCGCTCCCGAGCAGATCGACGCCCTGATCGCCGACTGCGACGACCTGACCGCGCGTCAGTGGCCGCACTGGCAGGCCGTCTACGCACGGGTCGCCAGCCAGCTCTGGGGCCCGGTGCCGGCGGTGGACTGAGCCCGGTCGCGCGCGGGCGCCGGCTCGCCGGCCGGCGCGGGTCGGGCCGCGCGGTTCAGCTGTCCGGGTTCACCGGCCGGCGATCAGCGCCAGGTACGGGGGCAGGTCGGCCGGGTCCTCGGTGGCCAGGCCCAGGTAGCCGTCCGGGCGGATCAGGAAGTAGCCCGGTCCGAACGGCGCCAGCTCCGCGCACTCCCGCACCAGCAGCTCCGGTTGCGCAGGCCCTTCCAGGAGCGGGGCCGGCCGACCGACCGCCAGCAGGGTGGCGTGCGGGCCGCGCAGCAGGTCGAAGAGCCGGCCCGGCGGCAGTGCCGCGTCGGGGACCCGGTCGCCGGCCCGCAGCGCGTCCTGCGGCAGGCCCCGCCGGGCCTCGACGGTCAGCGGGCCGAGCGGGTAGCCGACGGCCAACTGGCTGGTGTGGCTGCCGCGCTGCACGGAGGCCGCCCCGCCGTCGCGGCCCGCGCGGTGCAGCGAGGTGCTCAGTCCGAGCACCCCGGCGGCCACCGGCCGGCGCTCCTGCTCGTAGCTGTCCAGCAGCTGCTCGGGCGCGCCGTGCCGCAGTACCCGGCCGAGCTTCCAGCCCAGGTTGTAGGCGTCCTGCACCCCGGTGTTCAGGCCCTGCCCGCCGGCGGGGGAGTGCACGTGCGCCGCGTCGCCGGCCAGCAGCACCCGGCCCACGCGGTAGCGGTCGGCGAGCGCGGCGCGCGGCCGGTACACCGAACTCCAGCGCACCTCGCGGACCGCCCCGGCCTCCAGCGGCGTGCGGGCCGCGATCACCGCGCGGACCGCGGCCGGCGAGCTGTCGGGCTCCCCGTCGTCGAACTGGGCGTAGAGCTGGAAGTCGTCCGTGCCGACCAGCGGGCAGAGCATCAGCGGGCCGCCGGGCGCGTGCGCCCACAGGTGCCAGTTGCCGCGGTCCAGCCCGTCCACCCGGACGTCCGCCACCAGGGCCGGGCGCGGATCGACCGTCTCGCCCCGCATCGCGACGCCGACCGCCGCCCGGACCGCGCTGCGGCCGCCGTCGGCGCCCACCAGGTAGGCCGTCCGCACCCTCGTGCGCCGGCCGCCGGCACGCTCCAGCACGGCCTCGACGCCGTCCGGGTCCTGGGAGAGTCCCACCAGCGCGGTACCGAACTCGACCTCGCCGCCCAGCTCGCGCAGCCGGGCCAGCAGGATCTCCTGGGTGCGCCACTGCGGCACCATCCACGGGTGGCGGTAGGGGGTGCCGGGGTCCTCGTCGACCGGGGTGATCAGGTCCCAGCTCCGCTGCGGGTGGTCGTCCACCCAGTTGAGCATCTGCGGGTAGCGGCCACCGGCCGCGCGCACCGCCGCGATCACGCCGAGGTCGTCGAAGACCTCCTGGGTGCGGGGCTGGACGCCCTTGCCGCGGGAGCCGGGGAAGAGTGCCTCGCCGCGCTCGACCAGGCGGACCCGGACCCCGCGTCGGGCCAGGTCACAGGCGAGCGCGAGGCCGGTCGCGCCGGCGCCGACGACCAGTACCTCGCTCGCCGCGCCCGGCCCGAGCGGGTGGGCGGGGTCGTTCGCGGGGCTCAATTTAACGCTGTTAAGTGCCATGGGCAGGAGTCTGTGCTTAACGTTGTTAAACTGTCAAGCGTGGCTAGCAAACTCGACCCCGCGCGGGTCGTCGACACCGCTCTTCGGCTGCTCAACGAGACCGGTCTGGAGGCGCTGACCCTGCGTCGGATCGCCGCCGAGCTGAACGTCCAGGCGCCCGCGCTGTACTGGCACTTCGCCAACAAGCAGGCCCTGCTGGACGCGATGGCCACCGCGATGCAGCGGCAGATGGCCGCCGAGCCGGCGCCCGGACCGTCGGCGCCCTGGCAGGACTGGATCGGCGGCGCCTGCCGGGTGCTGCGTCGCACCCTGCTGGGCTACCGCGACGGCGCCAGGGTCTTCAGCGGCACCCGCTTCGAGGGGGCCGACCACGCGCCCGGCCTGGACCGCCACCTGCGCGCCCTGCTCGCCGCCGGCTTCACGCTGGAGCAGGCGGCGCTGGCCTCGGCCACCGCCTTCGCGTACACCACCGGCTTCGTGATCGAGGAGCAGTCGGTGCACCCGATGCCCGGCGAGCGCGACGCGTACTTCGACCCGGCCCGCCGCGCGCAGCGGATCGGCCCCGACTACCCGCTGGCTGCGGCGGTCGGGCAGGAACTCTTCGCCGGGTTCGACGAGCGCTTCGAGCGCGGCCTGCTGATCGTGCTGGCCGGCGTCGCGGCGACCACCCCCGGGCTCCGACCGGCCGACCTGTAGCACCGGCGCGCCCAACTGCCCCGGGATCCCCGTAGGTTCTCTTAAGGTCTAGACCTATTGACAGGTGTGCGCCAACGGACTTGAGTGTGCTGGATCGACGCCGTCCTGACCCCCACCAGGACGCTTTCGCCCTCATCCCCCACAAGGAGTGGCCCATGTCGAGAAGGCGCATCACCGCGTTGCTGCTGGCGCTCGTCACCGGTCTCGGACTCGCGACCCTCATCCCCGCCACCTCGTTCGCCGCGGGCTGCGCGGCGCCCTGGTCGGCGTCCACCGTCTACACCGGGGGCCTGGGTGCCTCCTACAACGGCCACAACTGGTCGGCCAAGTGGTGGACCCAGGGCGAGGCCCCGAGCACCGGCGGCTCCGGGGTCTGGGCCGACCAGGGCACCTGCGACTCCGGGACCCCGACGCCGCCGCCCGGTGGCGGCGGCTGCACCTACCCCGCCTGGGCCGCCGGTACCGCCTACACCACCGGCAGCATCGTCACCTACACCAACGGCGGCCTGTACATCGCCACCCACGACAACCCGGGCTACGACCCGACCATCAGCACCTGGTACTGGAGCCCGTACACCTGCACCGGCGGTGGCGGCGGCACCACCCCGCCCCCAATCCCGGCGGATTCGTGGTCTCCGAAGCCCAGTTCAACCAGATGTTCCCCAACCGGAACTCCTTCTACAGTTACGCCGGCCTGACCGCCGCGCTCAGCTCCTACCCCGCCTTCGCGACCACCGGTTCGGACACCGTCCGCAGGCAGGAGGCCGCCGCCTTCCTCGCCAACGTCAGCCACGAGACCGGCGGCCTGGTCTACGTCGTCGAGCAGAACACCGCCAACTACTCGCACTACTGCGACACTTCGCAGCCGTACGGCTGCCCGGCCGGGCAGTCGGCCTACTACGGCCGCGGACCGATCCAGCTCAGCTGGAACTTCAACTACAAGGCGGCGGGCGACGCCCTGGGCATCAACCTGCTCAACAACCCCACCCTGGTGCAGACCGACGCCGCGATCGCCTGGAAGACCGGCCTCTGGTACTGGAACACCCAGAACGGCCCCGGCACCATGACCGCCCACACCGCGATGGTCGGGGGCTACGGCTTCGGCGAGACGATCCGCAGCATCAACGGCTCGCTGGAGTGCAACGGCGGCAACCCCGCGCAGGTGCAGAGCCGGGTGAACGCCTACCAGAGCTTCACGTCGATCCTCGGCGTCCCCACCGGCGGCAACCTCTCCTGCTGACCTGAGTCCCGCCGGCCCGAGTCCCGCCGGCCCGAGCCCTGTTGACCCCGGGTTCGGGCCGGCCCCTACCATCACCGGGTGCCCTCACTCCTGGAACCCCCGCTCTTCACCCGGCTGCGCGGCGCCGAACGGATCCTGATCGCCGGCGCCGGGGGCGGCTTCGACGTCTACGCCGGCCTGCCGCTGGCCCTGGCCCTGCGCGAGTCCGGGCACGAGGTGCACCTGGCCAACCTCTCCTTCAGCGACCTGTACGGGTTGCCGTTGGAGGTCTGGCTGGCGCCGGACGTCGCCGAGATCCGCCCTGACACGGTGACCCGGGACAGCTACTTCCCCGAGCTCGCACTGGCCCGCTGGCTGCGCCTGCACGGGCTGCCGGACACCGTCTGGGCGTTCTCCTCGGTGGGCGTCCAGCCGCTGCGGGCGGCCTACCGCACGCTGATCGACCACCTCGGCATCGACGCGGTGGTGCTGGTGGACGGCGGCACCGACATCCTGATGCGCGGCGACGAGGCCGGCCTGGGCACGCCCGAGGAGGACATGGCGAGCCTGGCCGCGGTGGCCGGCCTGGAGGGGCTGAGCGAGCGGCTGGTGACCTGCCTGGGCTTCGGCGTGGACGCCTACCACGGCGTCAACCACGCGCTGGTGCTGGAGAACCTGGCCGCGCTGGCCCGCACCGGCGACTACCTCGGCGCCTTCTCGCTGCCGGCCGACAGCCGCGAGGGCGCGCTGTACCTGGACGCGGTGGCCCATGCCAGGGCCGCCACCCCCGACCGCCCCAGCATCGTGAACGGCTCGGTGGCCGCCGCGGTGCGCGGGGAGTTCGGCGACGTCCGGTTCACCGAGCGCACCCAGGACAGCGAGCTCTTCATCAACCCGCTGATGGCGATCTACTTCACGGTCACGCTGTCGGGCCTGGCCGCCCGCAACCTCTACCTGGACCGGATCGAGCGGACCGTGCTGATCGGCCAGATCGGCGCGGCCATCGGGGAGTTCTGCGACGAGCTGCCCAGGCAGCGCCCGCCGCGGGCGTTCCCGCACTGAGCCGGCGCGCTACTCCTTCTTCGCCGCGGCCAGGATCTTGACGGTGGTGTGCAGGAAGCGGGCGGTGCCGTGGCCGCGGTAGGTCTTGCCGAAGGCGGCGCCCGGGTTGCCGGCGGGGCGGCCGTTGATGATGTGGACGACCACGAAGGCGGCGCCCGGGGTGGCCGAGACGACCTCCAGATCGCCCTTGGGAGTGCTGCGGGGCAGCTCCAGGTCCGCCGGCAGCGGCTCGGAGAGGAAGACCACGCAGTGCCGGGTGTCCGGGGTCAGCTCGATCCCGGCGAACGGGTCCGAGGCGAGCAGTTCCTCGACCTCCTCGACGGTGCGCAGCATGGTCGGCACCGGGTAGCCGAGCGCCTCCTCCAGGTGCTGCTCGATCCGGCGGGTCAGCGCGGCCCGGTCGGGCTCGTCGGTGCGGAAGAAGACGTTGCCGCTCTGGATGTAGCTGCGCACCTCGCTCAGGCCCAGCTCGGTGAAGAGCGCGCGCAGCCGCTCCATCGTGACGGTGCGGCCACCGACGTTCACGGCGCGCAGGAAGGCGAGGTAGGTGGTCGGTGCGGTCGGGTCTGCCATGCCCCGATCCTCGCAGAGAAAGCCGGCCTCGCGGCGGTTGTCAGTGGCCGGTGCCACAGTGGGGGCATGGCTACCTGGCAGGATTTCGAGAGAGAGGCCCCGGAGCTGGCCACGGCCGTCCGGGCCCGCCTTGAGGCCCACCGGCACCACGTGCTGGCCACCGTCCGCAAGGACGGCTCGCCGCGGGTCAGCGGCACCGAGGTGCGGATCGTCGGCGCCGACCTGACCGCCGGCTCGATGTACGGCTCGGTCAAGGCCCGTGACCTGCTGCGCGACCCCCGGTACGCGCTGCACGCCAATCCGGGGGACGGCAGCATGGTCGGCGGCGACGCCAAGCTGGCCGGCCGCGCGGTGGAGATCGCCGACGAGATGGAGCTCTCCGGCTACGCGGCCGAGCTGCCCGAGCCGCCGCCCAGCCCCTACCACGCGTTCCGGCTGGAGCTCGACGAGGTGGTGCTCACCACGGTGGAGAACGACGAGTACCTGCTGATCAAGACCTGGCGCCCGGGGGAGGAGGTGCGCTCGGTGCAGCGGCGCTGAGAGGCGGCCGCAGGCACCGGCCCGCGCAGGCACACCGGCACGCAGGCACCGGCCTACGGCAGCACGGAGCGCAGCGCCTCCGGGGTGCGGGCGATCACCGCGTGGCCGTCGTCGGCCGTGATGATCGGCCGCTGGACCAGGATCGGGTGCTGCGCCAGCGCCTCCAGCCAGCGCTCCCGGTCGCCCTCGGCGCGGCCCCACTGGCGCATGCCCAGCTCCACGGCGACCGCCTCGTCGAGCCGGGTGATGTCCCACGGGTCCAGCCCGAGGCGGGCCAGGACCTCCGTCAGTTCCTGCGTCGAGGGCGGATCCTCCAGGTAGCGCCGCACGGTGTACGTGAGGCCGGCCGCGTTCAGCTCGGTCAGGGCGGTTCGGCACTTGCTGCAGCGGGGGTTGATCCAGATCTCCATCCCGTCAGCCTACGGACCGCCGGGAACCGCTCCGCCCCGCCCCGCCGTTCTGTTGCCGGGACGGCCCTGCGGGTCGGCGCCGCAGGACCGTCCCACGGGACGACGAGTCGGGGAGGACACGGCATGGACGACGGCACGGAGCTCATCACCGCGCTGCTCACACCACAGGGCGCGGCGGACCCCTATCCGATCTACGCCCGGGCACACCGGCTGGGCCCGGTCCTGCCGATCTGGGACGACATGCTGCTGGCCGTCGGCTACCAGGCGGTGCACCAGCTGCAGCGCGACCCCGCGTTCGGCGTGGCCGACGCCCGGCTGCGGGCCGGCTTCGAGCCCGGCTTCGCCGAGCACACCTCCAAGCGGCTGATCAACGACTCGATCCTGGAGCGCAACGCCCCCGACCACGCCCGGGCGCGCTCGCTGATCGCCGCGGTCTTCACCGCCCGCCGGGTCGCCGCGCTGGAGCCGGCGGCCCGCGCCGCCGTGCACGGGCTGCTGGACGAGCTGGCCCAGCGCGGGGCCGACGGCAGCCCGGTCGACTTCATGGACGCCTTCGCCTTCCGGCTGCCGGTCGGTGTGATCTGCGAGCTGCTGGGCGTCCCGGAGCGGGACCGCCACCGCTTCCGGGGGCTCGCCGCCGACCTGACCGCCGTGCTGGAGATCATGCTCACCGAGCAGGAGCTGAGCGCCGCCGACACGGCCGCCGACGAGCTGAGCGCCTACTTCACCGAGCTGACCGCCGAGCGGCGGGCCCGCCCGCGCGAGGACCTGGTCAGCGCGCTGGTGCAGGTCGCGGACGGCGCCGACGGCCGGCTCGGCGACCACGAGCTGCTGGCCAACCTGGTGCTGCTGCTGGTGGCCGGGTTCGAGACCACCGCGAACCTGCTGGGCAACGGCCTGGCGCTGGCCCTGCGCCACCCGTGGGCGGCGGACGGCCTGCGCGACGGCACGGTCGACCCGGCGCGTTACACGGACGAGGTGCTGCGCTTCGACTCCCCGGTCCAGCTCACCTCCCGCCTGCCGCTCTCGCTCGGGCTGCGGGTGGCCGGACTGCCCGCGGGATCGGGCATCCTGCTGTTGAACGCCGCGGCCAACCGCGACCCGGCGCGCTACGACCGCCCGGACGCCTTCGACCCCACCCGGCGCGACAGTCAGCCGCTCTCCTTCAGTGGCGGCCCGCACTTCTGCCTCGGCGCGCAGCTGGCCCGGCTGGAGGCGAACACCGCGCTGCCGGCCCTGCTGACCCGCTTCCCGGCCCTGCGGCAGGCCGCCGAGCCGGTGCGCCGGGCCCGGCTGGTGCTGCGCGGCTACCAGTCGCTGGCGGTGGCCCTGCGCTGACGGCGGGGCGGTGGGGCCCCGGGACGGCGGGTGGTGGGGACGAAGGTCCCGTCCGGTCGGGCCCAAGGTCCGCCCCGGGCCGCCCGGCCGGTGGGCGACGATGGGAATCCAGTCCTGTTCCCGCACCGGCCGAGGAGGTCCGCCGTGTCCGCGCCCGCCGAGCAGGCCGCCGCCGCGGCTGCCGGGTACCCCACCGCCCGCGCCGCGGACCGCCCGAGCGCCGCCCCCGCCACCACGCCGACCGCGCCGACCCCGCAGACCACGCAGACCACCCCCGCCGTCTCCGCCGCGGACGTGCTCGCGCCGCACTGGGTGCGCTGGCTGCCGATGCTGCTGGTGGTCATCGATCTGGTGGTGGAGGTGGCCTTCCCGCAGGCCACGGCGGCCGGTTTCCTGCTCACGGCGCTGCCGGTGCTGGTGGCCTTCGGCTTCGGACCGGCCGCCACCGCCGTCTGTGGGGTGGGCGCGCTGCTCCTGCAACTGATGCTGGCGGGGCACGCCGGTCACCTCTACGAGCACCACCACATGTGGGTCTACCTCTCCACCCTGCTCGCCGCGCTGGCCGGGGTGATGCTCTCGCGCCAGCGCACCCGCCAGGCCCGGCACCTGATCCGGGCCCGCACGGTGAGCGAGGCCCTGCAGCGCACGGTGCTGCACCCGGTACCCGACCGGGTCGGGGCGCTGCGCACGGCCGGCCTCTACCGCGCCGCGCAGGCGGACGTCCCGATCGGCGGCGACCTGTACGAGCTCTGCGACACCCCCTTCGGCACCCGGGTGCTGCTCGGCGACGTCCGCGGCAAGGGCCTGGAGGCGGTGCGGACGGTGGCCGACCTGCTGGGCGCCTTCCGGGCCACCGCCCACGAGACGGCGGGCCTGACCGAGCTGGCGGACCTGCTGGACCGCCAGGTCCGGCGCGGTGCGATCGAGCGCGGGGACGAGGAGCTCTTCGTGACCGCCGTACTGGTGCAGCACGAGCCGGGTGCGCCGACCACCCGCGTGGTCAGCCGCGGGCACCTGGACCCCGTGCTGCTGACCGGCGGCACCGTGCGGAGCGTGTCCTGCCCGCCTGACCTCCCGCTGGGCCTGGGCCACCTGCGCGAGGGCGGCGGCGCGCCGGTCACCACCGTCCCCCTGGCGGCCGGGCAGACCCTGCTGCTGCACACCGACGGCGTCACCGAGGCGCGCGACCGCGACGGCCGTTTCTACCCGCTCGCCGACCGTCTGGCCGACCGCTTCCAGGGCGGCAGCCCGGTGGCGCCCGAGCAACTGGTGGCGTTCCTCGGTGAGGACGTGCGCAGCTTCGGCGGCCCGGCCACGGACGACCTGGCCGTCCTCGCGCTGAGCCCGCTGCGGTAGCGCCGAGCCGGGCCGCGCCGCGGCGGTGGTCCGGCGGCTCCGGCGGTATCGGTGGGACCGGGTGATCGATGCGTCGGCATTCGGCCAAACTTCCGAATGTCATCCCGCCGTCATCCTGGCCATCGCCGCCCGTGGCCCCGAAAGGCGAGATCCGTGCACGGATCACCGTGTTCAGGGTGCCGGTTTCCCGATCAGTGACATCGCACCGGCGGCCGCGATAAGCCGTGTCCATGAGATACCAACAGGGGGGTGGGCTGGACGCCGAGCGCAGGGCCATCCGCGAGCGGGTCCGGCAGGCGGCGGCGGCGGGGTTCGCCCGGGGCGAGGAGAGCGGGGAGATCGCCCGGCGGCTGGGGGTGCACGTGCGCTCGGTGCAGCGCTGGCGGCGCAGCTGGGCCGAGGGGGGAGAGGGGGCCCTGGCGTCCCGCGGGCCGGCCTCGACGCCGTTCCTCGACGGGACCCAGTTCGCACTGCTGGTAAGCGAGTTGGCGAAGGGCCCGGCGGCGCACGGCTGGCCGGACCGGCGGGCGTGGACGCTGGAGCTGGTCAGGACGCTGATCCGTCGCCGGTTTGGCCGGGAGTACACCGTGCAGGGGGTGGCGGCGCTGCTCAAGCGGCAAGGATGGGTTCATTGGGAGGGCGGTTTGACGTCTCGACACCCCGGGGACGAGGGGTGACCATGGGCGGGTCGCACCGGAGGCCGGGCGCACGGCCGGTGACGGCGGCGCCCGGCGGTCACCGCGGCACCCGGTAACCGGGGCCGAGCCTGGCGGTGGTCGGTTGCACGGCCGTGCACCGGAAAGGGATGCGGGCGGCCGGGGTGCGACATCGAGAGTTGGAAACGTTCAACCGGAGAACACGGCAGCACAGTCGACGGGGATGACGTAGATGAACCAGTCACATGGCGGCTCGCCACAACCGGTCGGGGCGGACACCGCGGCGGCCTCGGCCGGTGCCGCCCTGCACGCCGAGTTCCGTGAACAGCGTGCGGTGGGCGTCCCGATCTCCCGCCTGTCGCCCGGCGAGTCGCCGCGGTTGAACGGGCTGGACATGGCCCACGTCGTCCGGCTGGCCGAGATCGCGACGCCGCTGCCGCCGATCCTGGTGGACCGGCGCAGCATGCGCGTGGTCGACGGCATGCACCGGGTCTTCGCCGCCCTGCTGAACGGGCGGCAGGAGATCGACGTCGAGTTCTTCGAGGGGGCCGGGCCGGACGCCTTCCTGCGGGCGGTCCGGGCGAACACCACGCACGGCCTGCCGCTCTCCTCCGCCGAGCGCCGGGCCGCGGCCGAGCGGATCGTCGCCTCGCACCCGCAGCTGTCGGACCGGGCGATCGCCACGGCGGTGGGCCTGGCCGCCCGGACGGTGGCCTCGATCCGGGCCCGTTCAACCGACGCCGGGGCGCAGTTGAACACCCGGGTGGGCCGGGACGGCAAGGTCCGCCCGCTCAGTGCCGCCGAGGGCCGCCGGAGGGCCGCCGAGCTGATCACCGAGCGTCCGCAGGCGTCCCTGCGCGAGGTGGCCCGGTCCGCGGGCGTCTCGCCGGCGACGGCCGCGGATGTCCGCCGGCGGCTGCGGTGCGGCGAGGAGCCGGTGGCCGAGGGGTCGCGCCCGCCGGGCGGCCGCACCGTCGACGTCCTGGTCTCCGGGCGGGGCACCGTGGCGCGGGGCCGGCGGCCGCAGCGCCAGGACCCCGCGGACGTGGTCGGCAGGCTGCTGCGGGACCCCTCGCTGCGCGGCAGCGAGGAGGGGCGCCACCTGTTGTGCCTGCTGCGGAGCAACGCGATCGAGGCCGGGCAGTGGTCCGAGCTGACGGCCGCGGTGCCGCCCGACTGCGAGGAGCAGGTGGCCCGCCTGGCGCGCCAGTACGCCCGCACCTGGCTGGAGTTCTCGCGGCAGCTGGGCGAGCGCGCGCGGTGGCCGGCGCCTGCGGCGGCCGACGAGGAGCCGGGGCGGTGAGCGGCGGGCGAACGGCCCGTCGCCCTGTGCCGACGATCGCCGGCGTGCGTAGGATGGCTGCCAGGTCTGTCGGGCAAGTGGCCCGATTCTTTTGGGGGTTGTGATGGTTGCTGGCCGTGTGGTGCGTTTCGACGGGACGCGGGGATACGGGTTCATCGCTCCGGAGAGCGGTGGCGAGGACGTCTTCCTGCATGTGAACGATCTGCTGATTCCGGAGTCCTCGGTGCGCTCGGGAGTGTCGGTGGAGTTCGACATCGAGGACGGTGGCCGCGGCCTGAAGGCCTCGGCGGTGCGGCTCGCGCCGGGCTCGCTGAGCCCCGCGACCCCGGTGGTCAGGAGCACGGACGGCGAGGAGCCGATGTGCGACGTGCTCAGCGCGGCCGACTACACCCGTGACGTCACCGAGCTGCTGCTGCGCGCGGTCCCGTCGCTGACGGGTGAGCAGGTCCTCCAGGTGCGGCGCGAGCTGGCGCAGTTCGGCAAGGCCCACGGGTGGGTCGAGGGCTGACCCGGCGGCACGGGTCACAGCAGCGGACCGGGTACCCACGGGGTACCCGGTCCGCTGTCGTGCGGGCGCGGTCCCGGTCGGCTCGTTGAACTGACCGGTGGTCAGTTCATCCTCGCTGAGCGGGCAGTGGCCCGATCGAGGGGTCGCCGGCGCCGTCGCGTCGGTGTGGAGATGTGTCGCATGCCTGGTGGAAGCCCCGAGAGGCTGTGCGGTGACGACTCGACAGGACCGTTGGCAGAGGTGACGATGGGTGCTTATGTGGCGGCTGGGAGTGTCGGGGTCGTCGGGTCCTGTGCCGTGCGCGCGATCGGTCGCGCGCGGCCGCGGGCGCGCGACTGAAGGGAGTCAACGGGCGGGACGGTCCGCCGCGTTCCTGGTGCCACTGGTCCGGCCGGGTCGGCAACCCGCTGGATCACGATCGTGAGAATTCATCCAACGGGGGTTGAATCGATGAAGCCTGACATTGGCGTACGAGAATCACAGCATCAGGGGAAGGAACCCGCTCCGGTCGATCGTGTCCGTTCCGTGGGAGGCGGCAGCCAACAGATCGTGTCCGTGCCGATCGCGCTGCTGCTGCCCGGTGACTCCCCCCGCTCGACCGGGGAGGACGGTGAGTACGTCACGCTGCTGGCCGGACTCGACACCCCGCTGCCGCCGATCCTGGTCCACCGGCCGTCGATGAAGGTCATCGACGGGATGCACCGGTTGAAGGCCGCCTTCCTGCGCGGGCAGGCGGACATCGACGTCGAGTTCTTCGAGGGCACCACCGAGGATGCCTTCCTGCGCGCGGTCAGCGCGAACGTCGCGCACGGCCTGCCGCTCACCAGGGACGATCGACGGGCGGCCGCCGCCCGCATCATGGCCTCGCACCCGCAGCTGTCCGACCGGGAGATCGCCCGCGTCGCGGGCCTGGGCGCCAAGGCGGTCGCGACGATCCGCCGCAGCACGACGGCGCACGACGCGCAGGCCCCTTCGCGGATCGGCCGTGACGGCCGGGTCCGCCCGCTCAGCAGCGCGGAGGGCCGCACCCGGGCGGCCGAGTTGATGCGCGAGGACCCGCGGGCCTCGCTGCGCGCGGTGGCCCGCACCGCCGGCATCTCCCCGACCACCGCCGGCGACGTCCGCCGGCGGCTGGAGGCGGGCCAGGCCCCCGCCCGGGTGCCGAGGCAGCCCGGCGACGCCGAGAACGGCGCCGTGCCGGCAGTCGCGACGGCCGGGGCGCGGAGCCGGCGGCGGATGCAACTGCTGCGCGCGGACACCGACCTGGTGCTGGAGAAGCTGCTGCGCGACCCCTCCCTGCGGCACCGCGAGGAACGGCGCCGGCTGCTGCGGCTGTTGCAGCACAACGCCATCGGCACGCACGAGTGGTCCGAGCTGGCGGCGGCGGTCCCCTCGCACTGCGGGGAACTGGTGATGAGCCTGGCCCAGCAGTACGCCGAGACCTGGCTCGGCTTCGCCCGCGAACTCGACGAACGGTCCCGCACCTCCCGCCGCCTCGCGGTCGGCGAGTGACCCCGTCCGGTGGAACGCGCCGGGCCCCGGTCGCTCTCCGTGGAGGGCGACCGGGGCCCGGCGGTGGACTGTGCGCGGTCGGCCACAGGTCGAAGTTCTGATCGAACATGCCCCTGACCTGCGGAAATGACGTCCTCACGGAAGATCTGTGCCGTCACTCTGACCAGCAGCTTCACGATGGCAGGTCCTCAGTGTTTCGAGCGACCGGTTCTACTCGGTCCGCAGCGCGGTGGCGGTCCGGGAGCGTGCCGCCCAGCCGGCCGGCAACAGGGCCCCGAGCAGGGCGATCGCGATCCCGCCGGCCAGCAGCGGGAGCAGTATCCCGGCGGTGTAGGTGTGGGTCACGCTCGGCGGCAGGTTCCGGCCGATCGCGCTGCCCATCCGGCTCAGCGTCACCTTCTCCACCGCCATCCCGATCGGGACCCCGATCAGCCCGGCGATCAGGCCGATGAGGCTCACCGAGGTCAGCACCATCGCGATGGTCTGCCGGGGCGTCATCCCGAGGGCCTTGAAGATCCCCAGGTCGTGGATCCGTTCCCTGGTGTCCTGCACCACGGTGTTCAGCACGCCGAGCGCGGCGACCGCGATCATCATCAGGGTGAGGGTGGCCACCAGGGCGGCCATGGTGAGCACCGTCGCGTTGGGGTACCTGATGTTCGCAGTGGCTGCCGCGTGCAGCGGGGTCAGCGCGGGGGCGGCCGAGGCGGACCAGTTGGACCCGCTGACGTTGTCGGCCAACTCGACGTTGAACTGGGTGATGTACGTCGACAGGCCGGCGGCGGCGAACGTGGCCGAGTCGGTCAGCACGACCCCGGTGCTGCTGGCATCGAAGTCGATGCCGACGATCCGCAGCGGCAGCCGCTTGTCGTCCTGCGTCACGGTGACGGTGTCGCCGACGTGCATCCCGGTCGCCGAGGCCAGGTGGTCGTTGATCACGGCTTCGCCGGGGTTCTGGTAGAAACGGCCGTCTAGCAGCCCCAGCTCGCTCCAGGACAGGTCGCCGGTGGTGGTGTCCACGATCGTGTAGTCGCCCGGCGACGTGCCGATCACGGTCGCGCCGCTGGTGCCCCAGCCGAAGGCGGCCTTCGTGCCCGGGACGGAAGCGAGCGCGGCGGCCACCCCGGTGGAGTCCAGGTGCGGGTTGGCAGGGCCGCCGGAGGAGTGGAAGCCGGTGGGCATGCCGGCGGGCACCACGATCATCGACGCGGCGTTGAGACCGGTGGTGTCCGTGTCCGTGTACTTGGTGAACGCGGTCTCCAGCCCCATCGCGAAGGTGACGCTGACGGCGCCGAACAGCACCGCGGCGCCGACCAGCGCGGCCCGGGCCGGCTTGGCGAACGGCTGGGCCAGTCCCAGTGACATCGGCCGGGGCAGCGGCAGCCGGCTCGCCAGGCGCTGCGCGGCTTGGCCGCGCCGGGCCTTCGGGGCGCGGCCGACGACCAAGGTCTGCACGGCCGGCATGCGGCCGGCCCGAAGTGCCGGGACGAGCGCGGTGACACCGACGATGACCAGGGTGCCGATCGGCACCAGGAGGCTGACCCACACCGGCAGGCCGGTGCCGGCGGCACCGAGATCCTTGCTGGCCTTGCCCAGGACCGGAACGGCCAGCAGGTTGCCGGCCAGCGTGCCGCCCAGCACGCCGATCGTCGCCGGGATCAGGGCTTGCGCGGCGTAGGCGCGGGCCACCTGCCAGGGGGTGAAGCCGAGCGACTTCAGGATCCCGATGCGCCGGATGCCCGACACCACCGCGCCGCTGACCACGATCGCGATGATCAGCACCGACAGGAACAGGCCGAGGACGCCGAAGACGACCAGGAACGGCACGAAGGACTTCGCGCTGCCGACGGCCTGCTTCTCCACGGCCAGGTAGGACTGTCCGCTCTCGACCGAGCCGGCCGGCGCGGCGGCGGCGATCGCCTGCCTGTCCGTGGCGAGGTCGGCGTCGGTCCCGGACTTGGCGAACCGGTAGAGCATCTGCTCGTCGGTCCTGGCGCCGGTGGCGGTCAGCCGCGCGAAGCCGTCGGCGGTGAGGAAACCGGTCGCGGTGCCGGTCAGCGAGTTCGCCTGGCCGACGACCTTGAACGAGGGCGTGCCCGGCAGCGTGGCGAACACCACGGAACCGCCTGCGCAGTGATGGTCCCATGTGGACAGGACGATCTCGTTCGGGGCGGTCGGCCACCTGCCCTGGACCAGGGCCAGTTGGTCCAGGCCGGAGGTGGCGGCCAGGTCGGGCCGGGTGGTGGCGACGACCGGCTCGTTGCCGCGACCGGCGAGCGGCTGGCCCGGGGCGAAGCTCCAGGTGCAGTCCGTGCCGTAGGTCGTGTCCAGGGCGGCGGTGACCGGGTAGGGCCCGGACGCCTCGGTGACGCCGGCGGCGTGCGCGGTGGCGGCGGCCTGCGCGGCAGTGGCCTTCGAGCTGTCGAACTGGACCGACAGGTGCGCGCCGTTGCGGGCCTTGAAGGCGTGCTCGAACGGGGCCTGCACGACGGCCAGCAGGCCGAGCGAGAGCACCGAGGAGGTGACGGCCGCGAACGTCGTCATCGCCATGACGAAGGACTGCACACGACGTCGGCCGACGCCGGAGCGCACGACCTTGCCCAGGGCGCTCATCGGCTCGCTCCCGCCGAGCTGGTGGAGGTGGCGCCGCTGAGCGTGTCGACCACGTCCCGGGCCACGGCGCCGTCCACCAGCTCGATGGTGCGCCGCGCGGTGTTCGCGGCCAGGTGGGTGTCGTGGGTCACCAGCAGGATGGTCTGACCCTCGGCATTCAGATCCAGCAGCAGCTCGCGCACGTCCTCGGCCGAGCGCGAGTCCAGCGCGCCGGTCGGCTCGTCGGCCAGCAGCAAGGCCGGCCGGTTCATCAGGGCCCTGGCCACCGCGACCCGCTGCCGCTGGCCGCCGGACAGCCGCTGCGGGTAGGCCTTGGCGTGCCGGTCGATGCCCAGCGAGGCGAGCAACTCCGTCGCCCGCCGCTTCACCTCGCCCTTGCCCATCCCGGCCAACTGCGCCGGAACCATCACGTTGTCCAGCACCGTCAGGTCGTCGAGCAGGTTGAAGAACTGGAAGATCATGCCGACGGAAGCCCGCCGGTACTTCGCCGAACCGGCCTCGCCGAGTTGGTCGACCCGGGTTCCGTTGACGGTGACGGTGCCGCTGGAAGGCCTGTCCAGGCCCGCGACCAGGTTCAGCAACGTGGACTTGCCACTCCCGGAATGGCCGAGGACGGCCACGCACTCACCGGCCGCCACGGACAGGGTCACCCCGGCCAGCGCGGGCGGGCCGTCGTCGTATGTCTTCGTCGCGCCCCGGAGGTCGATCATCGGCTCATTCGTCATGGCCACGAACCTAGGAACGGACGGTGTTCCATCGCGTCGGCCGGCGGATGTCACCTCTTCCTCCAGGCCGTCGGCCCGGCGGCGTACCGCGCGTACATCCCCGGGGCGACGCGCGGAGCCGATGCCAGTCCATACGATCTCCGCATGGAAGAGCTGCTCCAGCGTTTCTCGACATCGGCACCCGTGACCTGGCTGACGGCAC
The DNA here is from genome assembly GCF_039528135.1 of Kitasatospora nipponensis. Classification (NCBI taxonomy): domain Bacteria; kingdom Bacillati; phylum Actinomycetota; class Actinomycetes; order Kitasatosporales; family Streptomycetaceae; genus Kitasatospora; species Kitasatospora nipponensis. The sequence goes on from NZ_BAAALF010000068.1 coordinate 27,959, forward strand.
GGGCCGTGGCGCTGGCCACCGCCTGCTTCTACGCGCTGATGCTCTTCCTGACGCTGCCGGTCGCTCAGCTCCGGCGCTCCGACGGCCCGTTCCGGTTCCCCGACCTCGGGGCCGACCAGATGATCGGACTCTGCGTCCTGCTCGCCCTTCCGATCCTGCTGGTGCGCCGTCTGCCCGCGGCGGTCTTCGCGACGGTCCTGGGCGAATCGATCCTCGGTGACTTCTTCGGCGCACGGTCCTGGTTCGTGCTCCTCCTGCTCCCGGCCTTGGGCGGGTACCTCGCGGTCCGGCGGCCGAGGGCTGCCGCCGTCGGCTCCGTCGCGGCCGTCGCGACGGCGGTCGCCGAGCGCGTCCTCGTCCGCCACGGGGAGTACATCGGCTACGCGGCCCCGTGGGGCGGGCAGCTCGCCTTCGTGTTCGCGGTCGCGTGGGTCTTCGGCCTGGTGTACCGCAAACGCCGTGAATACCTCGAAGCCCTGCAGGAGCAGACCGCGGCCCGCGCCGTCATGACCGAGCGGCTGCGGATCGCCCGCGAACTGCACGACAGCGTCGCGCACAGCATCGGGATCATCACGGTGCTGTCGGGAGCGGCGGCGCGGGTCGTGGAGACCAAGCCCGAGCAGACGCGGCAGGCGCTGACCGGCATCGAGACCACCGGTCGGGAGACGCTGCTCGGGCTGCAGCGCATGCTCGGAGCGCTGCGCCGCGCCGAGCCCGACGACGCCATGCCGCAGGCTGCTCCGCTGGCGCCGGGCGGCAGCCTGGCGGATGTCCCGAAACTCGCCGAACGCACGGCCGACGCCGGGGTGCGGGTCCAGGTGAGCTGGCGGGGCGAGCAGCGTCCGCTGCCGCCGGAGATCGATCTGTCGGCGTTCCGGATCGTGCAGGAGTCGGTGACGAACGTGGTGCGGCACTCCGGTGCGCGGACGTGCCGGGTCGCGGTCGGTTACGAGCCGGAAGGAGTGACGATCGAGGTGGTGGACGACGGGGACGACGGCCTCGGCGGGCCCGGCCGTCCGAGGCTCTCGGCAGCGGCCGGCGGGAGCGGCTTCGGCCTGCTCGGCATGCGCGAGCGGGTGACGTTGCTGTCCGGCCAGTTCAGTGCGGGCCGGCGTCCGGAGGGCGGATTCCGGGTGGCTGCGAGGCTGCCGGTATGAGCGTGCGGGTGCTGCTGGCCGATGACCAGCCGCTGATGCTGGTCGGGCTCGCGATCCTGATCGGCGCCACCGACGACCTGGAGGTGGTCGGCGAGGCCGGCGACGGCCGTGAGGCGGTGCGCCTGGTGCGTGAACTGCGGCCGGATGTCGTGGTGATGGACATCCGAATGCCGGGCATGGACGGGATCGAGGCGACCCGGCAGGCGACCGCCGAGCCGGACCCGCCCAAGGTGTTGGTGCTGACGACCTTCGACGACGACGAGTACGTCTACGGCGCACTGCGCGCCGGGGCCAGCGGTTTCCTGCTCAAGAGCATGGCCCTGGACGCGCTCCTGGAGGCGATCCGCGTGGTGGCGGCCGGCGACGCGTTGATCGCGCCGAGCGTGACCCGACGGCTGATCGCGGACTTCGCCGCAACGTCCGGCCCCGCGGTCCGCGAACCGGACGCCGGGCCCGCCGCGGACTCACGTCTCGTCGCGGGGATCACCGACCGGGAGCGCGAGGTGCTGGCACTGGTCGGACAGGGACTGTCGAACGCTGAGATAGCCGAGCGGTTGGTGATCAGCGCGGCGACGTCGAAGACGCATGTCGCGCGCCTGTTCGCCAAGCTCGAAGCTCGGGACCGCGTCCACCTGGCGATCATCGCCTTCGAGGCCGGACTCGTCCCGCGCAGACGGTAGGGCGGGACGAGAGGAGCGATCGCGACCACGAGTTCGCCGCGTTCCAGATGCGAGCACACCCACCTGGCCGCAGCGGGATTCGAGTCGAGTTCGGGGTGTGCTTCAGGCTCACTGGCGAGCTCGAACTCATTTCACTTCCATGTCACACGGCGAGCCCGCCAGCCCTCGACGCCTGCCCGTCGCGTGGCGAAGTCTCTTGTAATTCCCGCACAGCGGATCACCGCTGTGTCCCCGGCGGACTTCGTCACCCGTGCTCAGGCGCTGGCGGGTGTCCCGGTCCAGGCATCCCCCGCACCGGAGAGTGCGGACACCTACGGCCGGGACGACGACTCCTCGCCGTTCTGGGCAGGTGCCGAGTTGCTCACCCCGAACAACTCGTTCTGCTCCAGCGGCTTCGCAGGTTCGTACGCCGGTAACGCCGTCGTCCTGACCGCGTCGCACTGCGGGACGTCCGGGACGTTCACCACGGGTACGAATAGCGTTGAAGGGTGGGCCGGGGATTCGAATCTCGGCTACGACACGACGTTCGTGAACCTGAACGGAAACGGCGGGACCCAACTACGAGGGGGCATGGAACGACCCGAACGGCTACCACAAGCACATTGCGAGCTGGGGCCTCAACCATGACGGGGACTACGTGTGCACCTCGGGTGCCATGTCCGGAATCCACTGCAACATCCTGGTGGCATCACCCGGCACAACGTGGTTCAGGCCATGCGGACGGACACTGGTCACGCGGCCGTGGCGGCGGGTGACAGCGGTGGCCCCGTCATCGCCAGCCCCGACGGCACTTACGGCAATGACATGCAGGCGCGCGGCTTGATCAGCGGCTCGTACGGCGGCACCGTTGTGTGCGCCTTTGGTGTTGACACCTACGGCGCCACTACGTGTTACGAAGGGGTCTCCTACATCGGTATGTCCGCCATTGTTAACACGCTCGGATTCACTCTCAACACCTGACGCGTAAAGGGGGCCTCGTGCTTCGAACCACAGTCCGTGCCGCTTCCGTCGCTCTGGCGGCGATACTTCTCACCGGCTGTGGCACCGGTCACGGCGGCTCTCCTCTCGCGCTCCCCTCGCCCTCGCCGGGTGACACCGAAGGACAGATCATGTCCGTCACCGGCGAGGGCTTCACCCTGTGCGGTATCGACCAGCGCAAGCCCGGCCTCTTCAACGTGACGGTGTGCGGGGATGTGGCCAAGGCCCGCACGGTCCTCGAAGACCGATTCCCCGGCCAGACGGTGCTGGTGGCCTACCGGGCCGGGGACGGCGGCGCGCACATCCCGCAGGAACTCGTGGTGCGGTACTGGGTGAACCGAACCACCGGCGACGGGTTCACGATCAGCTCCACCCGGATCACCGGCAGCGGCAAGATTGAGGTTGGCGTGGACGGGGACCTGGACAAGGCCCGCAAGGTCCTGGACCAGCAGTTCCCGGATTGGACCGGGGTACATGAGGAGCAAGCCTCCCACGCTCTGTGATCCGACGAGTCCGGGGCCGGTTGGGTGTGGTTGAGGCTGCCCCGCGAGGTGGAGGCGGCATCGGTACGGCGTGTACGCGTACGGGCGATCGTTGCAGCGCGAATACGGCGGTCAGGGGGATCCGCCCGGCCCAGGCTTCGAGAGCTGCCGCCGGTCATCGTCACCGTCACTGCGGGCAGCTCGGCGCGGCCGGCCTGGCGCCGCGGTGCTGTGGATCACCCGCTGCCTGGACTGGAGGCTGCCGCCGAGCAGTTGCGGGCCCTGCCCGCCGACCAGCGCGAGCACGATGTCCTGGACGAGGACATCGCCCGGCTCTCCCCGCTCAAGCACGCCAACCTCAACGTTTATCTGGACACCTCCAAGAACCCTGGGGCAGACCGACACTGCTGGGGTTCGCCGGCGACGGTCGGTAGGTGGGGCCCAGCTCGAGGGCGCGGGCGCCAAGATCACCATCAAGTGACTCCTTGCCCCTCCATCGAGACCGGTGCCGACAAGCCCCGTGAGCGTCACTCAGCTTGACCCTGTCAGGGATCTTGAAGGCTTCCCGGTGTGCCCGCCTGACCAGCGGGCATGCTCGGGCTGATCAAAGACCGCGCAGTTGTCGAGGTGTCAGTTGTCGCTCCATCCCCGCTCCGGCGAGCAAGTCCCCTCCCTGACCGCGAAGATCGCGCGAGTGATCAACCCCGGCGGTACGACGGAGATTTGGGTGAGAGACCGGCTGGACGGGCTGTGGTGCGACGAGGACTTCGCGGGCTGGTATCCGCGGGACGGACGCCCTGGCATCTCGCCCGCCCAGCTGGCCACCGTCTGTGTGAGTGTGTCGCCCTGGGTTCCCGGGGGATTCATGCAGCAGGCTGGCATGGGGCGAGTGCAGAGGGGCAATCCTGCTGGCCAGACCGGGGACGACGGCGCACGGTCGGCGGCTACTCGGCGTCACGTGAGTGCGGGGAGCGCCGTGGCGGTTCAGGTCACCCAGGAGCCTTGTGCTGAGCCGCCAGCCTGCCGCCGACGCCTGGGTGGTGCCGGCCCACCCTCGCCGGCCGCCAGGGCGAGCGCTCCCGGTCCAGCTGAACTGATAGCGTTGCCGCTTCGGGGGTACAGCTCGAACTCGGCGCGCAACAAGATCCTCGGTACCGGCTTCCCGTCCGGCGAGGGCCATCTGTCGGCCATGCACAGGAGAAGCGGATGGGCTCGGGCGCGCCGCGACCCGTTCTCCGTTTCGCTCTCATTTCACATCGCGAGCCGTCAGACGGTCGACGGCTGGTCCCAAGACAGCGTTTCCGCAGGTCAGAAGGGCGCCTGACCTGCGGAAACGAGGATAGGTCGACCTGTGTTTCCGCAGGTCGGAGGTGCCCCTACAGGTCGAAGTAGAGCTCGAACTCGTGCGGGTGGGGGCGCAGGGCGATGGGGGCGATCTCGTTGGTGCGCTTGTAGTCGATCCAGGTCTCGATCAGGTCCGGGGTGAAGACGCCGCCGGCGAGGAGGTACTCGTGGTCCGCCTCCAGGGCCTCCAGGACGGCGGGGAGGGAGGCGGGGACCTGGGGGACGCTGGCGTGCTCGTCGGGGGCGAGCTCGTAGAGGTCCTTGTCGACCGGCTGCAACGGCTCGATCTTGTTCTTGATGCCGTCCAGGCCCGCCATCAGCATCGCCGCGAAGGCGAGGTAGGGGTTGGAGGACGGGTCGGGCGCGCGGAACTCGATGCGCTTGGCCTTGGCGTTGGAGCCGGTGATCGGGATCCGGATCGCGGCCGAGCGGTTGCGCTGCGAGTAGACCAGGTTGACCGGCGCCTCGAAGCCCGGGACCAGGCGGTGGTAGGAGTTCACCGAGGGGTTGGTGAAGGCGAGCAGCGAGGGGGCGTGCTTCAGCAGGCCGCCGATGTAGTAGCGGGCGGTGTCGGACAGGCCCGCGTAGCCCTGCTCGTCGTAGAAGAGCGGCGCGCCCTCGGCCCAGAGCGACTGGTGGACGTGCATGCCGGAGCCGTTGTCGCCGAAGATCGGCTTGGGCATGAAGGTGGCCGTCTTGCCGTTGCGCCAGGCCACGTTCTTGATGATGTACTTGAACAGCATCAGGTCGTCGGCGGCGTGCAGCAGGGTGTTGTACTTGTAGTTGATCTCGGCCTGGCCGGCGGTGCCGACCTCGTGGTGCTGGCGCTCGACCTGCAGGCCGGAGGCGGCCAGTTCCAGGGACATCTCGGCGCGCAGGTCCGCGAAGTGGTCGACCGGCGGGGTGGGGAAGTAGCCGCCCTTGTACTTGACCTTGTAGCCGCGGTTGCCGCCCTCCTCGATCCGGCCGCTGTTCCAGGCGCCGGCCTCGGAGTCGATGTGGTAGTACGACGCGTTGGCGCTGGTCTCGAAGCGGGCCTCGTCGAAGACGTAGAACTCGGCCTCGGGCCCGAAGAACGCGGTGTCGGCGATGCCGGAGGAGGCCAGGTAGGCCTCGGCCTTCTTCGCCACGTTGCGCGGGTCGCGGCTGTAGGCCTCGCCGGTGATCGGGTCCTGGATGAAGAAGTTGATGTTGAGGTGCTTTTCCTTGCGGAACGGGTCCAGCCGCGCGGTGGCCAGGTCCGGGACGAGCGCCATGTCCGACTCGTGGATGGCCTGGAAGCCGCGGATCGAGGACCCGTCGAACATCAGCGTCTCGGCGGGGTCGAAGGTGGCGGCGGGGACGGCGAAGTGCTGCATGACGCCTGGCAGGTCGCAGAACCGCACATCCACGAACTTGATGTCGTTCTCCGCGATGTACGCCTTGGCCTCATCCGCATTCTTGAACATCAATCCTCCTCTGCCCGGCCGCGCAGGACCGGGACCAGACCTGCACGGACCAGTCGTCCCAACCGGCCGTGGTGGCGTTCACCCTAGGAACCGGCCGTTTCCTGGCCGTGACCCGACCGTTTCGCCCATGTTAACCAGTTGCCCCGAACGGGCGGCAAAGCCGCGCGAGAGTGGGCAAATCGTTTCGCTGACTGGCCCGTTGCCGACAAGTGGTCTGGACCACTCGCCGGCATGCCGCGGCCGGGATTCACTCCCAGGGGGAGTCGGCGCCGATCGGGCCGCACGGCCCGGCTACTGTGGTTTTCGTGGACAGCAGAGAAGCACTGGGATCGTGGCTCGAGGGGCCCAAGGCCGTCGCCGAGCGGATGGGCGCCGACTTCGGCTACCGCGGTGAGCGGCTCGGCCGCCCGCAGAGCGGCCCCGGCTCGCTGGCCGGCCCCGGCCGGCGGATCGGCGCGCTCTTCGTCGACGGCTGGCTGGCCAGCCTGATCGCCTACGGTGCGCTCGCCCACGGCGACCTGCAGCGCGCCAACCTGCTGAGCCTGCCGGTCTTCTTCGCGGTCAGCGCGATCCTGCTGGCCACCAGCGGGACCACCTTCGGCAAGCGGCTCTTCGGGCTGCGCGTGGTGCGGCTGGACGGCACCCGGGCCACCATCCCGCAGGCGCTGCTGCGCACCGTGCTGCTCTGCCTGGTGGTGCCCGCGGCGGTCTGGGACCGCGACACCCGCGGCCTGCACGACAAGGCGGTCGGCACGGTCGAGGTCCGGATCTGAGCCGAGCGGGTCGCGCGGACGGGAACGCAGATGGGAAAGGGCCCCGCCGAGGCGGGGCCCTTCTCGTGGATCGTGCGTCGGCCGGTCGGCGACCGGCCGGGCCTCAGCGGGCCTGGCCGCCCTTGGGCATCCGGGCGCCCTTGGGCATCGGGCCCTTGGGGATCGGTGCCTTGGAGAGCAGGTCGCCCAGCGCGCGCAGCCGGTCGTTGGTCTCGGTCACCTGCGCGGGGGTGATGGCGCGCGGCAGGCGCATCAGGTGGATCTGCAGCTTCTTCAGCGGCACCTCACCCGGCCCGTCGCCGACCACGATGTCGTGCACCGGCACGTCACCGACCACCCGGGACATCTTCTTCTTCTCGGCCGCCAGCAGCGGACGGACCCGGTTCGGGTTGCCCTCGCCGATCAGCGCGATGCCGGCCCGGCCGACCGCGCGGTAGACCGCGTCCTGGTTGCGGGTGACCGCGACCGGGGTCGGGTTGGCGCTCCAGCCGCGGCGGATGTTGTTCAGCACGGCGGCCGCGGCCCCCGGCTGGCCCTCCATCTGCCCGAACGCCGCCCGCTCGGCCCGGCGGCCGAAGACCACCGCCGAGGCCAGGAAGGCCAGGATGAAGCCCAGGATGCCCAGATAGATCGGGTGCCCGAGCGCGAAACCGATGGCGAGGAACACGCCGAAGGTCAGGAGGCCGACGCCTCCGATGATCAGGCCGATCTTGGTGTCGACCTTCTTGGTCATGATGTACGCCTGGCGGATCTGCTTGAGTCGCCCAGGGGTATCGGATGTTTCCCTCGCCATGAGGGTCATGGTACGTGGCGGGGACATCGGAGGGCGAAGCACGGTCCCCGTTGGGCCGAAACGACCAGGGAAATCGTTACCGACCCCGCCGTGCGCCGCCGCCCGTGGGGCCCGGCCGGGAGGGGCCAGGGCCCGGCCGGGAGGGTGCGGGTCCCGGTCGGGACGCGGTCGGGCCGGGGTGGGAGGCCACCGAGCCCGCGCGCGCCGCCTCGCGGTCCGCCGCGTGGCGCCGGTTCTCGCAGACCGAACTCCAGGCGTTCAGCCGGGCCTGGCCCAGTCCGCTCGCCAGCAACCTGCTCTCGGCGATCCTGATCGCCATCGTGAAAGTCGTGCGCATCGCCAGTCCACTCCCCTCGCCGGGCCGGGTCGCGGGACCCGGGAAGCTGCCGCGGGCCCGGGAGTCGGCCGGCCGGGACCCAGTCTGCCGCGCGGCTGTTACCGGTCGATGACCCGCGGGTCAACCCCTGATGAAAGCACGTGGGCCCGGTCGTCGACCGGGCCCACGCCACACACGCACTTCCCCGCACCCGATCGGCCGCCGGCCGACCGGACCCCCGCGACCGGACCCGAGGGCCGGTGGGACCGCGGGCGATCAGACCGCGGTGCGCTCGCGGTGCTCCAGCGCCTGCCGGTAGAGCCGGCCCGCGCGGTAGGAGGAGCGCACCAGCGGCCCGGACATCACACCGGCGAAGCCGAGCTCCTCGGCCTCCTCCTGCAGCTCCACGAACTCGTGCGGCTTGACCCAGCGCTCGACGGGGTGGTGGCGCACCGAGGGACGCAGGTACTGGGTGATGGTGATCAGCTCGCAGCCCGCCCCGACCAGGTCGGCCAGCGCCTGGCTGACCTCCTCGCGGGTCTCGCCCATGCCCAGGATCAGGTTGGACTTGGTCACCAGGCCGGCCGCCCGGGCCTGCGTGATGACGTCCAGCGAGCGCTCGTAGCGGAAGGCCGGGCGGATCCGCTTGAAGATCCGCGGGACCGTCTCGACGTTGTGGGCCAGCACCTCGGGGCGCGAGGAGAAGACCTCGGCCAGCTGCTCGGGCACCGCGTTGAAGTCGGGGATCAGCAGCTCGACGCCGGTGCGACCGCTCTCGCGGCCCGCGGTCAGCGCGTGCACCTGGCGGACCGTCTCGGCGTACAGCCAGGCCCCGCCGTCCTCGAGGTCGTCGCGGGCCACGCCGGTGATGGTCGCGTAGTTCAGGTCCATGGTGACGATGGACTCGGCGACGCGGCGCGGCTCGTCACGGTCGAAGTCGGCCGGCTTGCCGGTGTCGATCTGGCAGAAGTCGCAGCGCCGGGTGCACTGGTCCCCACCGATCAGGAAGGTGGCCTCGCGGTCCTCCCAGCACTCGAAGATGTTGGGGCAGCCGGCCTCCTGGCAGACCGTGTGCAGCCCCTCCTTCTTCACCAGCGACTGGAGGGCGTTGTACTCCGGGCCCATCTTCGCGCGGGTCTTGATCCACTCCGGCTTCCGCTCGATGGGGGTCTCGCTGTTGCGGACCTCCAGGCGGAGAAGCTTCCTGCCGTCGGGTGCGACAGCGGACACGTGCGGCTCCTAGGTACTAGACGGGGTACCCCCAGGGTACGCCTGTGCTTGTGCGGTCTGTGCCGGGCTGACGCCCTGCAATCGCAGGGCAACAGCCGCGGTGGCGACGGGATTCCCGTACCGGCCGGTAGCCGGCGGGTCGGCGGTCGAGGGCCGGGCGGGTCAGCGGGCGAGCGCGGGCTCGGGCAGGTCCGCGAAGACCTCCGCCAGCCGCCGCTGCACCGCGGGGATCGCCTCGTCCACCGGCAGGTCACGGCCCAGCTCGGTGCTGAGCGAGCCCACCCCGGCGTCGCGGATCCCGCACGGGATGATCCGGTCGAACCAGGTCATGTCCGGGTTGCAGTTCAGCGCGAAGCCGTGCATGGTCACGCCGCGGGCCACCCGCACGCCGATCGCGGCGAGCTTGCGGTCGTCCCCGCGCTGCCCGGCGTTGGACGGCGCGTACTCGGGACCGGCCAGCCGCGGGTCGATGCCCAGCGGCAGGCCCATCCGCAGCGTGAGCTTGCCGATGTCGATCACCTGGGCGGGGTCGACGGTGGCGTCCGGCAGTTCCCGGCCCAGCACCCAGACCCCGCTGCGGCCCTCGACCCGGGTGCCGGTGACGCCGAGGTCGGCGGCGGCGCGGATCAGCGCCTCCTCCAGCCGGCGCACGTACGCGATCACGTCCATCGGCTCGGGCAGCTTGACGATCGGGTAGCCGACCAGCTGGCCGGGCCCGTGCCAGGTGCCCTCGCCGCCGCGGTTGACCTGCACCACCGGGGTGTCGTCCAGCGGCAGGTCCTCGGGCCGGGTGCGCTTGCCGGCGGTGAAGACCGGCTGGTGCTCCAGCAGCAGCACGGTGTCCGGGATCTCGTCGGCGAGTCGCAGCGCGTGCAGGCGCTGCTGTTCCTCCCAGGCCACCGGGTACGGGACGGCGTCCCCGCCGGTGCCCATCCGGACGAACCGTATGTTCTCGCTCACCGATGCTCCTTGCCAGGCCTGCGCGACCGTCCGCGGGCGTGCGAGCGGCCTCGCCCGCGCGACCAACCTCGCCACTGTACGCCCGCCGATCCGCCCGGCCGAGAGTGGCGTGCGCCACCCGCCGGCCCGGCCCGGCGGGCCCGGCCGGGCCCACCGCGGCTCGGGTCAGCCCAACAGCTGCAGGCGCAGCGCCAGCTGCAGCTCCAGCGCCCGCTCCGGGTGGTTCCAGTCCCGGCCGAGCAGCACCTCGATCCGGTCCAGCCGCTGGACCACCGTGTTCACGTGCACGTGCAGCTCGTCCTTGGCCCGGGTCAGTCTGCCGCCGCACTCGAAGTACGCGCGCAGCGTGCGCACCAGCTCGGTGCCGCGCCGGGCGTCGTAGTCGAGCAGCGGGCCCAGCGTGGCGGCCACGAAGCCGCCCACCTCGTGGCCGTCGCCCAGCAGCACCCCGAGGAAGCCGAGCGAGTGGGCCGAGGCCCCGTCGCCGGCGCGGCCCAGCACCCGCAGGGCCCGCACGCAGCGCAGGCCCTCGGCGTACGCGGCGGCCAGCGCCACCGGGCCGGCGGCGGCGCGGCCGGCGCCGACGGTGACCGGCTGCCCGGCCAGCCGGGCCCGGCGCCCCGGGGGGGGGGGGGGGGGGCCGGCGGGGGGGGGGGGGGGGCGGGGGCGGTGGCGGTGGCGCCGCAGCCCGGGCCGGGGCGGGAGCCGGAGCTGCCGCCGCAACCGGACCGCGGTCCGCT
>NZ_BAAALF010000069.1:0-38506 GCF_039528135.1 Kitasatospora nipponensis
CTCATCGCAGCCTGATCAAACCGACCACGTGTTGCAACAACCCCTGGAATCCGCCACCGGGACGGCCGGGGCGCACGGCGGCTACGGCGCGCCCGCTCCCGCCAGCTCCTGCGCCAGCCCGAAGGCGGCGAACACCTCGGCGTCCTGGAAGACCGTGTTGCGGCTGATGCCGGCCGCGGTGACGGTGAACACCTGGAGGGTGTGCAGGCGGTAGGCACCGCCCTCGACCCGCCGGTAGGCCGCCAGTGCGGGCTGGCCGTTGGCCGCGGTCCGCGCCGTGCGCCAATCCCGGCACATCGAGAAGACCCACTCCATGAACGCGCCGTAGTGCTCGCGACCGACGAACCAGTTGACCATCGGCGGCATCTCCAACAGCACGTCGTGGGTCAGCAGTTGCTTGATCGCGGCCACGTCGGCCCGCTCGAAGGCCTCGACGAACCGGTCGATCCGCGCACGCACCTCCTGCTCCGACGGCTCCGCGACCTCGTCCTCGGGGACCCCGACCTCGCGCAGGTGCCCCCGGGCGCGCTGCAGAGCGCTGTTGACGGCCGCGGTCGACATGCCGAGGATCTCGGCCGACTCCGCCGCGGAGAAGTCCAGGACGTCGCGCAGGATCAGCGTGGCCCGCTGACGAGCCGACAGGTGCTGGACCGCCGCGACGAACGCCAGCCGCAGCGAGCCGCGATCCACCGCGCCCCCGCCCGGGCCCACCCCGAGCAGCGCGTCCGGCAGGGGCTGCAGCCACGTCACCTCGCCGCGCACCAACGGCGCGCACGGATCCTCGCTCGGGTCCACCAGGCCCGACGGCAGGGGACGCCGGCCCCGACCCTCGAGCGCGGTCAGACAGGCGTTCGTCGCGATGCGGTACAGCCAGGTGCGGACCGACGCCCGATCCCGGTCGTACCGGTCCCGCGCGCGCCACGCCCGCAGGTAGGTCTCCTGGACCAGGTCCTCGGCATCGTGGACCGATCCCAGCATCCGGTAGCAGTGCGCCAGGAGCTCCGACCGGTACGCGTCGATCCGCTGGTCGAAATCCTCTGCGACGGGCGCCATCTTCCCCCACCTCTCCGGTGCCACGACTGCGGCGACCCTACCGCGACGACCACAGGCGTACCGCGGCCCTCACCGATCGCCGTCCGCCGCTTCCGCCCCCTCGAGCCGTGCGCCGCGCGGTGCCGTCGCTCGCCACCCGCTGCGACGAAGCCGCTGTCCCGGCGCAGGGCGCCTGACGCCGTAGGTCCACAGGGCGGCCGCGCAGGCGGCGACGAGGAGCATGGCGACGCCCGTCCCGGTCAGCACCTCGCGGGGACCCACGGCGGTGGTGAGGGGTCCGCCCAGGGCCGCGCCGACGGGCGACGCCGTCAGCAGGACGGAGGCACGCAGGGCGAGGACGGCGGTGAGCAGGGTCGCCGGGGTGTGGTCCTGGAACGCCTTGAACGCCAGCGCGCTGTAGGGGCCGTAGATCACGCCGCCCAGGGCGAAGCCCCCCAGGGAGAACACGACCGGCGCGTGCAGTCCGAAGGGCAGCATGGCCAGGCCGTGACCGGCGATGATGCCCAGCAGGACAGGCCACAGCGCGAGGGTGCGCAGCGCGCCGACGGCCAGGGCGCCGGTGACCGCGCCGAGGCCGAACGCGGCCCAGTACAGGCCGAGGGTGCCCGCCCCGGCGTGCAGGTCCTGGGCGACGAAGAGCGGCAGCGCGACCTCGACGGGACCGTAGAAGAGGTTGAACAGCCAGGTCACCGCGAGCAGGCCGAGCAGCTCGGGCCGGTTGCGCAGCAGGCGCAGGACGTCGGCCGGTCGGGCGTCGGGGACCGGCCCGGCGGGCACCGGGGTGTCGGGTTCGCCCAAGCGCGTGGCCTGGAGGGCCAGTGCGGCGAAGGACAGGGCGTCCAGGCCGATGATCCAGGCCGGGGCGACGGCCACCGCGAGGACCCCGGCGAGCGCCGGGCCGAGGATCGTGGACACCCAGGTGCTGGTGCTGAGCAGCGCGTTGGCGGCCAGGTGCTGCTCGGCGGGCAGGGCCTGGGCGGCCAGGGCGTACTTGGCGCTGCCGCCCCAGGCGTGCAGCAGGGACGAGCCGGCGAGCAGCGTGAGGTAGACGGCGGGACGCAGCGCGCCGAGCGCCCAGGCGAGCGGGATGCAGCCGAGGAACAGGGCGCGGGTCCAGGCGTTCGCCCGGATCAGCCGGTGGGCGGGCAGCGAACGCAGCCGACGGCCCAGCAGCAGGGCGCCCACGGCGCCCGGCAGGATGTAGGCGGCGGTGGCGGCTCCGATCAGCGGTCCGCGCGCGCCCGGCGGGGAGATCTGCACCGCCAGCCATGCCACCGCCACCACGCTCATCCCGTCGCCGAGGTCGGACAGTGCCAGGGCGGGGAGCAGCCGCCGGAACGGGCGGTGGGCGAAGAGCGGTCGGTACCCCTGGGGCAGCCGCCGGAGCAGGTGTGCTGAGATCATCCGGCCAGGCAAGCAGCTCAAGTCCGCTTGAAGTCAAGCGGCGGGGTGCGCGCTGCGCTGCGGCCGGCCGGTCGGTTGACCGGTCGGCCACCCCATGGGGGCCCGAACGTCCCGTCAGGCCGGCCGGTCCGCCGAGAGTTCGGCGCGGATGGTCTCGAACTGCACCCGCATCGCCTCGGAGAGCGCGTTCGCGGCCGACAGCGGCCGCACCATCACGCAGAGCTCCTTGATCAGCCCCTCGTCGTCGAGTTCCAGGAAGTCGCAGCCGTGCACCTCCCGTCCGCCGACGCGGGCCTTGAACATCAGCGCGAGGCTCGCGCCGTCGGCGATCTCACGAACGTAGCGGAAGTCCTCGAAGACCCGGTCGGCCCCGCGCAGGATCGCCGCCACCATGGCGCGGCCCTCGTAGGGCGCGAAGGCGACCGGGCTGAGGAAGACGGCGTCCGGCGCCAGCAGCGCCGGGATCGCCTGGTGGTCGTGGGCCTCGACGGCCTTGCGGAAGGGGTGCACCCGACTGCCTCCATTCACCTCGTTGACAGGGTGCCTGGAGAATAGTTACCCGTGGGTACGTTGTCACCTGTCCCTGCGCACCGCGCTCCTGGCGGCCCTTCCGGAGGATGGCCCGCTCCCACTCCCGCTCCTACTCCCGTTTCCGCTCCCGCTCCCGCTCCCGCTCCCGCCACACGATGCCGGTCACCGCGCCCAGGATCACCACCACCCCGATGGCGATCAGCCAGGACATGACGGCGAAGACCACACCGATCGCCCCGTACTTCCGCGAGTTCGAGGTGATCATGTCCGAGGCGGTGAACGAGAACACCACCGCCATCCCGTAGTAGTACCCACCGGTGGCGCAGGCGGACGGGAACAACTCCCGCCAGGGGATACGGCCCGCCAGCAGGATCCACACCAGCAGCCACCAGAAGGCCACCAGCGACGGCAGGCCGACCACGCCCAGCAGCGCCGGGCCGCCGGCATGGCGCAGGTGCGGCACCAGCCAGGCCGACAGCACCGCGCCCCCCATCACCACGGCCAGTCCGGCGACCCGGTGCGGCAGGTCCCTGGCGCCGCGGCCCGGGAGGGCGAACAACTCCTGGTAGAGCTCCTGCAGCGCCGAGATCCCGGCGATGCCGCCGAGCACGAAGAACACCGACGAGGCCCCGGAGACGGCGTTGTCCGTGGTGGTCGACGCCGCGAACAGACCGTTCACCTCGGCTGCCGCCTGCTGGTCCAGGCCCAGTCGCCGTACCAGCCCCAGCACCGCTGTCCGGCCGGCCAGCGCGTTGGTGATGATCACGAACGGGAAGAAGCAGAGCAGGAGCGTGGCCGCCAGCACCATGGCCCGATTGACGACGTGGGCGGACCGCAGCCGGTCGCGCAGTGCCCGCGCGGACGAGCCGGCGTACCGCTCCCGGCTCACCCGGGCCGACCGTCGCAGGCGACGCACGGCCCACCAGTCCTCGAACCTCAATGACCTCGCGCCCCCAGACCGGCCCGGCTGCTGCTGTCCGCGGCACGACGGACCACCCTGCTCCCGCGGTGCCGCCGCCCAGCATCCACCCCGGCCCGCCCGACCGCCCGCTCCCACCGGAACGACGCGAGGAGCACCATGCGAACGGCGTACCTCACCGGGACACCGCGAGCCACCAACCGCGCGTGGGGAAGCCGGCAACTCCGTTCCCCGGCCGCGGCCTTCGTGAAAGTCTGAGGCCGGAACTGTTCGGGGTTCGGGAGGAGGCGCGTGTGCCGTGGTGGCAAGCCGGCCTGTGGGGGGCGCTGGGATCGACGCTGGTGGAACTGGCTGACCTCCGCAAGTCGGTGCAGGAGCGCAGGAGGTTGCCGTGGCAGGGGCGGGGCGCGGCCTCCCTGAGTCTCTACGTGCTGGCCGGCGTGTTGCGGACGGCTCTGGGCATCGGGGTCGCCGTCGCCCTCGCCGAGTCCGGCCAGGTGTCCGGCGGCTTCGGTGCGGTGCTCTCGGGGATCGCGGCGCCCAGGATCCTCGAAGCGCTGCAGTCGCAAGCCGCTCCGGGGCTGTTGGCCGCTCCCCCCGACGCCCCCGCACCTCGGCCGAACACGGCCCTCCCGCACCGGGCCCAACCTGCACGGGAGGCCGGGAGCACGCATGACACGCACTGAATCCGCCCTGGCGCAGCTCTGGTCGCTCGTCAACCGCACCCACCCGATCTTCTCCAACGATCGGTCCTCCCCGCGCGAGGGCGTCTGGGCCCTGGTCACCCGTGCACACCCGGTCTTCCGGGGCCTGCGGGGCCAGCCCGACACCGCCCTCGGGGCTGCCCAGCCGCGCGGGGACGACGGCGTGACCGACACCGATCCGCACGGTCCTGATCCGCACGGCCCCGGCCTCGCGGGCGCGAACCCTGGCGAGACCGACGCGCGCCCTGCTCCCGCGAGCAGGATGCTCCAGCCGGGCACCGACCTGGTCCAGGCGGACTTGGCCGGTGCCGACCTGGCCCGCGCCGACCTGGCCCGGGCCAACCTCACCCGCGCGAACCTCACCCGCGCGAACCTGACGCGGGCCGACCTGAGCGGCGCCGACCTGACCGGTGCCCGCCTGGGGCACGCCGAGCTGAGCGGCGCCGACCTGACCGACGCCTACCTGGCCCATGCCGACCTGAGCCGTGCCGGCCTGACCGAGGCCGACCTGAGCCGTGCCAATCTGACCCGCACGAACCTGGCCGATGCCGACCTGACCGGCGCCAGACTCACGCGCGCCAAGCTGGCCGGCACCGACCTGAGCCGCGCGATTCTGACGAACACCGATGTGACCCACGCCTACCTTGGCGGCGCCGTACTGGCCCGGGCCGACCTCACCGGTGCCGACCTCGCCCGCGCGAACCTCGCCGATGCCGATCTGAGCGGCGCCGACCTGACCGGTGCCGACCTGACCGGGGCGAACCTGGCCCGCGCCGACCTGGTCGACACCCGTCTCCTCGGCGCCGATCTCACCAGGACGTGGCTGGTGGGAATCCGGTGGTCGCTGGGTACGGTCTGGCCCGTCACGGTCGAGGAGGACATCCGCAGCAGATCCACGGAGATCGCTCCGGGGATCTTCGAGGTCCGGGGAACGGAGGGCACCGAGTCGGCGGGCAGCCGCACGCCGTCGCCGACACCCGTCGGCCCCCGACGCTGACGGCCGGGCCGGTGTCCTGGGCGCCAGCGGCCGACACGCTGCCGACGAGGCCACGGGGTGGCGGGATCCACGGCTGGGCGGCCATGCCACCGGCGGCGGTCAACTGGCGTGGGACGCCGCCGCGGTGCTCGCCCCGGCGATCGGCGCGCTGAGCGCGGCGAAGCGGCGGGCACCTGCGGTGCCGATCGGCGCCCACAGCGCGGCGCAGTGCTCGTCCGTCTCCACCTCGATGCGCTCGCGTGCCGCCGTGCCGGCGGTGGTGAGCGCGGCGCGGGAGTCGAGCCAGCCGCGCGCGACGAGACGTGCCGTCGCCGCGCTCCACTCCTCGTCGCTCCACTGACGGGTCGCGCGCGCGAGGGCTGCCGGGAGGCGGCCGGTCGCGGCGTGCAGAACGAGGCAGTCGCACGGCCCGAGGCCGTTGTCGGCGAGGACGACGAGATGGGCGTCGCCGCGCCACTCGCGCGCCACCGTGATCTGCTGCCAGAGCGCGACGAGCGGATCGGGGGGAAGCGGGACCGAGGCGTTCGCAGCGGCCAGCACCTTGCCGGCGTAGTCGGCGCCGGCGACGACCGGGTCGATCAGCGAGCGCGCCTGGGCCAGGTGGTCGTCCGTGAGGCGGACGTCGACGCGCCGCATCGCCCGGCCGACGGCCAGGAACCGCGCGGCCTGCCAGCGCTCGGGCGGCGCGGCGTCCCACACGCCCGCCATGGCCCGCACGGCCCGTGGGCTGAAGTTGTAGAAGGCCGCCAGCGTCACCTGCCACGGAACCGCACCCATCGCGGCCGACCGGAAGGCCAGGTAGGCCGGCCCGCGGTCGGTCACGCCGAGCACGGCCGCCTCCTCGGCGCTCTCGGGGGCGAAGTAGACGAACAGGTGGGCGGCGCTGACGGCGCGGCTGACGTCGCTGACGGCGGTCAGGTCCATCGGGCCGTCGTCGCCGGGGCGGGCGGAGCCGGGAAGGTCGTCGAGATGCATGGCGGTGGTGCCTCCGGGGGGTCGGGCTGCGCTGTCGTGCGGGCGTGTGCCGTTCCGGCGGACGGGAGGGCGTCCTCATCGGCCGAATCGACCGTAACACATATAATCGATTATCAAGGGGATCATCTATCCATCGTCTAGGATGAACCCATGAATCAAACGGCCCACCCCTCGGCCCCGCCGGGGAAGCAGATGCTCTCCGAGCAGGTCTACGCACACCTGCGGGAGGCGATCATGCGCGGGGAGCACCGCCCCGGCGCCCCCCTCAAGCCGCAGGACCTGGCCAAGGAGCAGGGCGTGAGCCTGGCGGTGGTGCGCGAGGCGCTCGTGCGGGTGGTCGGCGAGGGGCTGGCCGACCGACTGCCCAACCGCGGTTTCGCGGTCCCGTCCTTCTCCGACCGCCGCTGGCAGGAGATCGCGGAAGCCCGCCGGACCGTCGAACCGGTCGTCCTGCGGATGTCCATCGAGCGCGGCGACCTCGACTGGGAGGCCCGCGTGCGGGCCGCGCACCACCGCCTGGTCCGCACCCCGGCGTACGTGCCGCAGGAAGGCGAGTACTACACCGACGCCTGGGCCGAGGCGCACCGGGCCTTCCACCGCACCCTGCTGGAAGGGTGCGGCAACCACCCCCTCCTGGAGACCTTCGACCGGCTGTGGACCGCGAGCGAGCTGGCCCGCCGCTGGTCGGCGCACCGCACCCCCGGCCGGGACGGCGTGGAGGAACACCGCCGGCTGGAGGAGGCGGCACTGGCCCGCGACGCCGACACCGCAGCCGCGGTCCTGGTCCAGCACCTCACCCTCACCGCGGCCGCCCTGACCGACGCATCGGAGCAGGCCGGCTGGTGACGTGCCGTCGGGTGGCGGCCCGGCCAGGTCGCCGACCGGCCCAGGGCCCGCACGAGCTCCTCGTCGACGAGCATCCCGGCGGCATCGTGGTGGGCGCGGGCGGCCCTGGAGAAGAGTGATCACGACATCGCACGGGCCCGGGTGGCACTCCCAACTATCCCCAATTCACCGCGACTTAACTCCCGATGCGCCCACGCCTCCTGTTGCGTTCAGCCCAGCTGTGGCAGCCTGTGGCACGCACGACGGGGGGCTCGCACGTGCCCCCCGATCGGCGATCTACGCGCGTTCCGTCGCGGGCGCGCGATCGCGCCTTGAGAGGGAGCAGGATGCGCAAGAGCAAGTTGCTGGCCCTGTCGCTCGCGGCCGGACTGGGACTCGCCATGGTCTCCGCCGGTGCGGCGACCGCCGAGTCCGACCACCACCGCCGTGACACGACGGGCTGTCAGATCTCGGCCGACGGCCGCGATGTGCAGCACGTGATCTACCTGCAGTTCGACAATGTGCACTTCACCCGGGACAACCCGAACGTTCCCTCGGACCTGGAGCAGATGCCGCACCTGCTCGACTTCCTGGAGAGCAACGGGACGCTGTCCACCAACCACCACACCCCGCTGATCGCCCACACCGGCAACGACATCCTGACCTCGTTGACGGGTACCTACGGCGACCGGCACGGGCAGGCGGTGTCCAACTCGTACCGCTACTACAAGCCGGACGGCACCACCAACTCGGCCAGCAGCTTCGCCTACTGGACCGACGGGGTGGCCGACACCTCGGTGCCGACGCCCGCCGACGCGGCCCCGACCATGGTCGGCCCGGACGGCAGGAACGCCCCGGCGCCGTGGGCCGCCTACACCAAGGCGGGCTGCGACTTCGGCGCCGTCTCCGCGGCCAACACGATCCTCGAGAACACCACCGTCGACATCAACAAGGTCTTCGGCGCCAACTCCGCGCAGGCCGCCGAGGCCAAGGCCGACCAGGCCAAGGCACAGGCCGACTACGTCGGCATCGGCATCCACTGCGCCCAGAACTCCGCGGTCTGCGCGAAGGGTTCGACCAGCGCGGACCTGCTGCCGGACGAGCCGGGCGGCTACAACGGCTACCAGGCGCTGTTCGGTGCCAAGAGCGTGGACCCGGCGATCAGCAAGGACGGCGTGGTGCGCAGCACCGCCGGCGCCCGGATCACCGATCCGAAGGGCAACCCGGGCTTCCCGGGCTTCGACGGGATGACCGCCGACAACTCCCTCGGCTACGTGGCCCAGATGCAGGAGTCCGGCGTGCCGGTCACCTACGCCTACATCTCGGACGCGCACGACCAGCACGGCGCCAACTCCGGTGCGATGGGCCCCGGCGAGGCCAACTACGTGGCACAGCTGAAGTCCTACGACGACGCCTTCGGCACGTTCTTCGACCGGATCCACAAGGACGGCCTGAACGCGGACAACACCCTCTTCGTGGTCACCTCGGACGAGAACGACCACTTCGTGGGCGGCAAGCCGACCCCGGCGAACTGCGACGGCGTCACCGTGCCGTGCACGTACAGCCAGATCGGCGAGGTGAACGCCAACGCCCGTGGCCTGCTGGCCACCCAGCAGGGCGTCACCACCCCGTTCCAGGTGCACGCCGACTCGGCGCCGAACTTCTACCTGAACGGGCAGCCCGGCCCGAACGACCCGACGACCCGGGCGTTCGAGCAGGCCTGGTCCAAGGTGACGGCGGTCAACCCGATCACCGGCAGGACGGACGTGGTCTCCAGCTACCTGGCCGACCAGGCGGAGCAGAAGATCCTGCACATGCAGACCGGTGACCCGCTGCGGACGCCGACCTTCACCTCCTTCGCCAACCCGGACTACTACGTCTACGCGGGTGCCAACAACTGCACCCCGACCTGCGTGGCGCTCGGCCCGGCCTACGCCTGGAACCACGGCGACTTCGCACCGGACATCAACACCACCTGGCTGGGCCTGGCCGGCCCGGGCATCCGCAACCTGGGCGAGACCGGTGACGTGTGGTCCGACCACACCGACATCCGGCCCACCATGCTGGCGCTGCTCGGCCTCAAGGACCCCTACCTCTCCGACGGCCGGGTGCTCACCGAGTACATCGAGAACTGGGCCCGTCCGCGCGCCCTGGTGGGTCAGCACGGCTACGACTACGAGGAGTTGGCCGCGGCCTACAAGCAGCTGAACGCGGGTGTCGGCGAGTTCGCCGCCGCCACGCTGCAGGCCGCCACCAAGGGCATCGCCTCCAGCGCCCCGGGCGACGCCCAGTACCTGGACAGCACCGCCAAGCTGACCGCTCTCGGCGCGGAGCGCGACGCGCTCGTCGCCAAGATCGCCCAGCTGCTCGACAAGGCCGCGTTCGGCGACAAGAAGCTGGACGGCGACCAGGCCGACCAGCTGACGGCGCAGGCCGAGAAGCTGGTGAAGAAGGCTCAGCAGCTCTGACCCGCTTTCCCCTCCCACCCTCCGCGCCGAGCCTCACCCGCCCGGCGCGGAGGGCTCGGGAGCCCGCCTCCGGGGCGACGAGGCCGATGCACCGGCTCGGCCTCAGCCCACCGGTCCCCAGCCGGGTCCTAGCGCCGGGGGCCGCGCAGGGTGACCACGTGCTCGCCCCGCCGTCGCGGCAGGAGTTCGACCAGCAGCGGCCCCGGGTAGTTGGCCTCGCTGTCCGGGCCGATCAACTCCTCACCGGCGCAGTACCGGTAGAGCCACTCGGCGAAGCTCCAGTCGTACTCGTAGAACGTGTCACCGTCCCCCGAAAGGCCGACGACGCTCCAGCCGTCGCCCTCCGCGGCACGTGCGACGAACACGTACTCCCGCCGGTCCGTCATCGCGACGAGGATCAACCCGTCCCGGCCACCGAACTCCGGGTGGGCACCGCGGAACAGCGCACCATGGCTCTCCCAGTCGACACCCCGAAGGATGTCGACGTACTGGGCGACCTTCTCGCTCATGTTGAAGAGCTCGGTGTTCGGATGCCAGAGGATCAGGTGCCCGTTCAACTGGACGGGGGCGCAGTACTCGACGATCTGCCGCAGGTCCGGCGGAAC
The DNA here is from genome assembly GCF_039528135.1 of Kitasatospora nipponensis. Classification (NCBI taxonomy): domain Bacteria; kingdom Bacillati; phylum Actinomycetota; class Actinomycetes; order Kitasatosporales; family Streptomycetaceae; genus Kitasatospora; species Kitasatospora nipponensis. The sequence continues at coordinate 10,482 of NZ_BAAALF010000069.1, forward strand.
GTCGGTTCCCGCCACCTCCGCCAGGCGCTCCCAGCCGCCCGGCGGAGCCTGCTCTCCTGCCAGATCGCCGATCACTGCACGAAGAGCCGCGACGTAGTCCATCCACACACCTCTTGAATCGTTCGGGTGGGGCCGGTCGGCGGTGCCGCGCGGCGTCCAGGACCGGGCCGGGGTCCCGAACACCACTCTGACGACCAGCCAGGCAGGGGTCGGCGAAGGGTCAGCAACCGGGCCGCTCAACCCTGCCACAGACGCCCCCGGACCTGACCCCCACCCTTCCGTTCCCCACGGGTTGGGGCCGGCCAACCGTGGGGGGAGCGCGGAGAGCGATGTCGTTCCGGGCGGAGCGCTGTCAGTGGCCGGCGCGCCGGCCAGCTTCCCTTGTGCCCTGGAGCAGGAGGACGCCCCTGCGGGCGCCTCCTGATCTGCCGCGTGTCGAAGCGCTGGTCGTGGCAGCGGGGTTACGCGCCGAGTACCTGGTCGAAGTAGCCGGGACCGGTGTGGGGTAGGACGTCGGGTGCGTGGGTGTAGCGGTGGGTCCGGGTCTGCCAGGCGTGGTAACCGCTCATCCACGCGGCCATGACGTCGACGTACGCGCGCACGTCGGCCACCTCGTCGCCGGTCAGTCCCAGCTGTGCGCAAAGGCCGGGCACCTGCCGAGCGAGCTCCTGGAATCGCTCGACGCGCTGACGGACTTCCCCGCAGGCTTCGGTGATGGCTTCGTCGCGGCCACCGTGGCGGCTGTGCTCGATGACCAGGATCAGGTTGTCCATGTCGCCGCGCGCCTCCTCCTTTTCCAGGGAGTAGACGTCGTTGCACATGAAGGTGACGTCGATGGCGGCCTGGCGCATGATCCGCAGCTGCGGGCTGTGGAACGCGGCGGCGGGAACGTTGATGCCGGCGGCTCTCTCCCCGAGGGACAGCGGCAGGTCGGTGCCGGCGGTGCCGCGCCGAACCTGGAGGTAGGTCTGCATGTCCGCCGGTGTCCCTCGGAGCCGGCCCACCGCTTCGTGGGCCTGGGCGGCGAAGTAGTACTCCCACTCGTGTGCAGTCCGAGCGACCCAGCCGGGATGGGCGCCGTCGGTGCTGCGCGCCCAGACGTCGGCGAACGCCACCGCGCACGGGTCCGCGCCGGCCCGCGGCCCGGCACCGTGCACGATGTCGATCAGCCGCTGGCACGCCCGGGCGACCCCGGCGGGATCCCGGCCGAGCCGGCCGTCGAACTGGTCGTCGAAGACGAAGAAGAACGCCATCGCGTCCGCGCACAGGTCCAGGGCCGGACCTTGGGCGTAGGGGAAGCCGTGCGCGGCCAGGCGTGGCATGTCCCAGGAGACGTACCACTCCAGCGAACGGCCCTCCCCGACCAGGCCCAGGTGCTGCACCCACTCCAGATTGCGGCGCCGCGCGCCTTCGAGGTCGGGGCTGAGAGCGAGGGGGAACGGGAGGTCGAAGGCTATGTCCTGTGGCACGGGTCCTCCATGGGAGCTGGGCACGATCTGGCCCAAGAAGCCGTTTTCGTAACGAACTTGATCGGCCGGTTTCCTCAGTTCAGGCACCATGCTGGCATGGCGGGACATACGCGGGCTGTTGGGTTGCCCATTGCTGGAGGTGCGGCCTGGCACGAGTGGCTGATCGCCCGGCAGCGCGTCGGCGAGGTTCTGTCCGGGCCGCAGACCGGACAGGCAGGTGAAGCCGGCCCGGGAGCCGGTGCTCACCGGACAAGCATCCGGCGGGAGGCCGGTGAAGTCCTGTCAGGAGATCACCGCCATACTCGGACCGGAGCCGGTTCCGACACGTATGGAAGGAGTTCGGTCGAAGACGAGGCGGCTGGCCGACCAGGGCTGGGCCGACGAGCCCACCTCGGGACGGTTCACGCTCGACGCCGTTCCAGCCGGCGGCTCATGAGCATCGTCATCGACCGCACCACCATCTGCTCATGCACGGCGGGGCAGCGAATCGCCTCGTCCTCGCGTGATCGCCAACGAAGGAACAACCGATGCAACCGACTGTCCTGTTCGACCTGGACGGCCTTTTGATCGACTCCGAGCCGATCTGGGACGCGGCAAAGCGTGAAGTGTTCGGTCCGCTTGGCCTGCACCTCACAACGGAGATGCAGGCGGCGACGCGCGGGCTGCGGCAGAGGGACATGGTGGCCTATTGGTTCGATCGGGCCACCCTTCAGGCCGACCCCGCCGACGTCGAGCAGCAGATCGTGGCCGCCGTGTGCCGTGGGCTGGAGGGAGTGGCGCTGAAACCCGGCGCCGAACAGGCCGTCGCGGCGTGCGCGCGTGCATCGAGGACGATGGCCGTCGTGTCGTCTTCGCCGGAGTCGGTGATTCGGCAGGCGCTCGCGAGCACCGGCCTTGACCGATCTTTCGATGCCGTCTTTTCGGCCGAGGACGACGAACACGGCAAGCCCCACCCGGGCGCCTATCTCCGCGCGGCCGCCGCCCTCGGTGCGTCACCCGACGAATGCGTGGTGATCGAGGACTCGCTCAACGGCATCCTTGCCGGCGTGTCAGCCCAGATGACGGTCGTCGCCGTTCCCGAGGCCGCTGATCGCTGCGATCCTCGCTTGGCGATTGCCACTCTGGTACTGGAGTCCCTCAAGGATCTCGACACCTCCGTATTCGGCGCGTATGCATCCAGGGGGAGCCGGAACGCCACGTGAGCATCGCGTGCTGCGGATCCTCAACCGTTCCGCCCATTCATCCCGTGCCCTGCCTCGGGTCCAGCTCCTTTCAGCACACCTGAGTCGATCACGACGTGATCGGCGAACCGGGAGCCCACTCCTGATCGCCCTGATCAGGAGTGGGCCTTCGCTGTCCGCGCCGTCGTCATGACCGAGCCGCCACCAGCAACGGTCTCAACGCCTGCGCAGGGCAAGGCGGGTGGCCAGGAAGCCGGGCGGCTACTTGCCGAAGGTCTCCGCGACCTTGTCGGTGACGCGCTGGGCCTGGATGTCGCGGCCCTTCTCGTTGGGGTGCGCGTACCACGGGAGCGCCTGGTCGCCGAACTTGAGCTGGGAGTCCTCCAGCAGACCGCCGATGCCCCGCTCGGTTCCGTCACACGCGGTGTTGCCGCCGGTCTGGGCGTAGAGGTCCACGAACCCGGCACCGCCGTCGCTGTCAGCGGCGGCCTTCCTCATGACGTCGTTCAGGCGCTTCTGGATCTGGTCCAGGACCGGCAGGGCGTCCTTGGGGATGTCAGCGAAGGGAAGCTCGCTCTGGCCGGGTGCTGCCGTCATGCACTTGGTGGTGTCCGCGGGGACGAGCCGGGGGTAGCCGACCAGGACGCGCTTCGCGTCGGGGGCGAAGTACATGGTGCGGTCGAGCATCTCCTCCAGGTCGAATCCGACCAGCTCGAACTGGGCGTCCAGCCACTTCTTCCCGCCCCCGGAGCTGAAGTACTCGCCGCACGTGGCGGCCGGCTGGTCCGCGTCGACCGGCGTTCCCGGCAGTAGGGCGCCCGGCGAGGAACGGAGCTTGTCGGAGCACTGCTTCAGGACGCGGGTGAAGCCGAGCGTGTTGCCGCCCAGGCTGCCCACCACCAGCCGGGTGTCATGCTTGAGCGCGTCCTGCTGCGCCGGCACCTTCAGCCCGGAGCCGGGCAGCGTCTCCTGCTCCTCCCAGAAGTTCCTGACGAGTGCGCCCGAGCAGGAGACGTCCGACTGGACGTCCAGCGTGATGCCCTTCTCCGCGAGGCCACGGGTGGCGACGGCGGGGTAGTTCTCCTTCGCCTGGAAGCAGAACAACCTGTTGGAGTCGGCCTCGTGGAAGGGTGCGATGCCGTAGTCGGCGGTGTAGGAGTCGCCGAAGAAGACGGTCGGCACCACATCGGCGGGCGCCGCGGCGGCGCTTCCCACCGGGACGGTGAAGGCCAGGCTGCTGCCCAGCGCGACGGCCGCCGCGGCCAGCCGCCGTACCGCCGGAGACTTCGTCCTTGTACGCATGACCGCTGACATGCCTGTGCCCTTTCGTCGGGACTCACGGGAGGCGCGAGCGCACCGAAACCCTTCGGATTCACTCGCATACGCAACGTAGTTCTCCGGGAAGCCGGACCCCGCGCCCGCCACGCACGCGTCGACCACAGGGGCCAATTGCGTGTCTATCGGGGAGAACGATCATGGGTTCGCCGCGCCCCAGGACCGCGCCGCCTTGCCCGCGTCATCCGACGGCCCGGACCGGCAGGAAGACCCCGGAAGTCAGCATTGAGTCAGCTTTGGCCTGACTGAACCCTGCTGAAGATGACCACAGACAGCGAATTGAGACCAGCCGCGCCGGGCGTCCCAACCGCTCCCCAGGAGCCTCCCACCGGGGCCGGCGACTCCCCCGGTGGGTACGGGCCACCGCAGTCCGCACCCACCCTCCAGCGGCACCGTCGTAGCCGTGCACCTCGCCGAAGCGGGTCCCGTTCATCCACTCCTCGCGGGCCTGCCTGATGTCCTCATCGGTCCGGCCGATGAAGTTCCACCACCTACCACGCATTTGGCGTTTCTTCCCAGATCGGGGGCATGTCGGACGATCCAGCGTCAGCAGAAGGTCAGCAAGACGCTCGGGAGTCGGATCCGCCATGGCAACCAAGACCCTCATCCGCACACAACCCGCAGCTCTACGTCGAAACCCTGCGCGACTGGGCAGCGACACTCAACTGACGGGGGCACGAACCGGCCCACGATGCCCTGCGGTTGCCGGCAGGTGGCCCTTGGGAGTTCCGTCGTCATGCTGTCTCGGGTCAGGTGGATCCGCACGGGCACAGCCTCGTCAGTCGTCCAGGCGGCGGCCCGTGTGGTGCAGGTACGCCAGGCAGCGTTGGAGGTGGGCGCGGAGGGTGGGGGTGAGGTGGTGGGCCCAGCCAGGTGCAGGGTCGGCGCGCAGGTGGGACCAGCAGGCCAGGGCGTAGCCGAACTGCCGGTCGGTCAGGTAGCCGAGGTGGTGGGTGGTGCCGAGGAAGCTGCCGGCCAGCATCTTCTCCGTGAGGTCGCCCATGGGCAGGGCCGACCAGCCGTGGGCGGTCCGGGTGACGGTGTGGGCGGCGTTGGCGGTGAAGACGCCCATGCCGAGGTGGACGGTCAGGAAGTCGGTGAGTTTCTCCTCCTCCCGCTCCCATGCGGGGAGTCGACCCTCGCCGCGCAGGCGGACGTGGGCCAGCTCGTGGGCGATGATCGCCGTCAGTCGGGCCGGGTCCTCGCGGCCGCGCAGGTCCAGGGAGATGACGGGGTGGTCGTCCTCGCGGTGGTAGGTGCCGACCGTGGTGGATCTGTGGTGGCGGGGCTCGGCGGGCTCACTCTCGAGGTAGCGCACCTCCAGGTCGGCCGCCTCGACCCGCATCACCGTGCAGACCCGACGGACCAGTTCCTCGATCTGCTCGGTGCTGCCGTGGTACCCGGCTGGGTAGAAGGTGCGCGTTGGCGCCGCGACCACCCGTCCCTGCGGGGCGCCGAACTCCTTGACGCACCAGCGCAGCCAGCGCTCCAACTGCCGCTGTTCCTCGGGGGGAACCGGGCACTCGGTGGCCGCGGAGGCGTGGCGCGCCCAGGGCGGTGGCGTCTCCCCGAACCCCTCGGGGCGGTGGCGCGGGTCGGGCCGCTCGCCCAGCGCCGCGTTCAGCAGGCGGTCGGACCAGTGTTGATCGCGCATCAGCATCCCCCTGGGATGGAACGTATCCCCACTGCGGCGTGGTCGTGCGGGATCTGAGCGAATGTTGAGGTAGGCAGGGTGGGGCACGGATCGGATCTGGCCGGGCGGCGGTGACGGGATTGCAGTGGCCGCCGCCCGCGTGCGCGTTGCTGGTGCCGGCGGGGGCGGTCAGCCGCGGGCGGCCTGCTTGATGAGGTCGGCGGTCGCGGCGGGCTGCGAGACGTGGACGCAGTGGCTGGCCCCGGGGACCTCGACGGTGCGATCCGCTCGGCCATGGCGCGCTGGGCCGCCGGGGGGATCATCCGGTCGTCGCCGGCGACCAGGTACCAGGCCGGCTTGGAGCGAGGCCGTGCAGATGGCGTCGCTCGGCGTCGTCCAGTCCCAGGGCGGTGGCCAGTGCGTCGAGCACCTGCGGCGAGGCGTTGAGCGAGGCGCCGCGCTCCAGCCTGGTGCAGTAGGCGACGCTGACCCCGGCCAGCCGGGCGACCTCCTCGCGGCGCAGCCCCGGACCCGGCGCTGGTCGCCGTAGTCCGGCAGGCCGAGGGCGGCCGGCGTCAGTTGGGCGCGTCGACTGGAGAGGAACTCGCCCAGCGCGGACGGTCGGTGGGTTCTGGCGGTCGTGCCGTTCAGTATCGAGCGAGCCGAGACGCTCGTGCCTGCCCCTGTCAGGGTCAGGATCCCGCCCGTCCAGCACCTCAGGGTCGCGGATCCGGGGCCGGCCGACGGCAACTCCCACTCGCCTGGCCACCGTCGACCTGCGAGCCAGGACCGCGCAGCAGCACCCCACATTGCCAAGCGGACCGGCGGTCCGTATTCTTCAGATATTCGGACCGCCGGTCCGTTTTCATGTCGCCACCCCGCCGGCCGACCGGAACATGGCGACGTCGAACAGAACGGAATCCCTGATCATGACGACTCCCCTGACACCCGCGGAGCTGTACCGCCACGGTCTGCAACTCCTGCTGGACAAGGACATCCCCGCCTGGGTGGACCTGTGGGACGAGCGCGGCGTCCTCTCCTTCCCCTTCGCGCCCGGGGGCTGGCCCTCGCGCCTCGAGGGGAAGGCCGCCGTCGGCGACTACATGCGCCACTACCCCGACCACATCGACCTGCACGACTTCCCCGACGTGAAGATCCATCAGACCGTCGACAGCGAGACGATCGTGGTGGAGATGCGCGGGGTCGGCCTCCTCGTGGAGACGGGCAGCCCCTTCGACATGGCCTACATCGCCGTAGTCACGGTGAAGGACGGGCGCATCACCTCCTACCGTGACTACTGGAACCCCGACGCCGTGGCCCTGCCCGGCGCCGACTTCGCGGGAACGCACCGATGACGACTTCCGGCACCACCCTGGTCACCGGGGCCACCGGCACCACCGGCCGCCGGGTCACGGCCGCCCTGATCGCCGACGGCCACCGCGTCAGGGCCGCCGGCCGCGCAGCCACCCCGGTCGAGGGCGCGCAGGCCGTCCGCTTCGACTGGAACGGGCCCGCGACCTGGGACCAGGCCCTGGAGGGCGTCGACCGCGCCTACCTCGTCCCGCCCGTCGGCTCCTCCGATCCGGCCGCCGTCATGGTGCCCTTCCTCCGCCGGGCCCGCGCGGCAGGCCTGCGCCGCGCGGTGCTGCTCAGCTCGTCGGCGATCCCCGCGGGCGGTCCGGCGGTGGGCCGGGTCCACGTGGAACTGCCCCGGCTGTTCGACGAGTGGGCGGTGCTGCGGCCTTCCTGGTTCATGCAGAACTTCACCGGCTCCACGCCCCACGCACGCAGCATCCGCGAGGACGGCGCCATCCTCACGGCCACCGGAGGTGGGCGGGTCGGGTTCGTCGACGCCGAGGACATCGCCGCCGTCGCCGTACGCGCCCTCACCGACGAACAGGCCCCCAACACCGACCTGATCCTCACCGGGCCGCAGCCCCTGAGCTACGACGACGTCGCCACGACCATCACCGAGGTCACCGGCCGGCCCGTCGTCCACCGTCACCTGACCTTCGAGCAGCTGCGCGACCGGTGGGCGGCCGAGATCCCCCTGGAGTTCGCCACCATGCTGGCCGGCATGGACCGCGCCATCGCCGGCGGCGCCGAGGACCGCACCTCCGACGCCGTCGAGCGCCTCACCGGCCGCCCCCCGGGCACGCTCCGCGCCTTCGTCGAACGCGAACTCCCGCCGCACACCTGACGCCGCAGCTGCGGCGGATCAACCATCCGAGGAGGGCGGCGAGCCCGCTGCCACCCGGGCGCGAGCGGCCACTGCACGAACCGGCGCATATCATTCCCGGGACCAGGCCGGCCCGACGACCGAGGAGGATCCGTGGCCCACCGCGCCGAGCGGGCGGACGCCCTGCGCAACCGAGAGGCCGTCCTGGCCGCCGCCGACGCACTCTTCGCCGCCAGCAGCAGCCCGCAGAGCGTGTCGATGGACGACATCGCCGTGGCCGCGGGGGTGGGCAAGGGCACCCTCTTCCGCCGCTTCGGCGACCGCGCCGGCCTGATCGGCGCCGTCATCGGCTCCCGCCTCGAACCCCTGCAGCAGGCCGTGCTGGAGGCACAGGAGGATGCCACGACCTCGCCGCGGCAGCGGGTGGCGGACCTGCTCGACGCCGCACTGTGCTTCAAGATCGAGCACCGGAGCCTGATGTCGGCAGCGGAGGACGCGGGAATCAGCAGCCCCTACCAGGCCGCACACTACGCCTGGTGGCACGAGACGCTCCGTACGGCACTGGATCAGGTACCCGGGGTCCGTGCCGCGGATTTCAGCGCCCATGCCCTGCTGGCCGCCATCCGCGCCGACCTCGTGGCCCACCTGATCGACGATCAGCAGATGACGTCCGACGCCCTGCGCTCCTCTCTCGCGGCCCACCTCGACAACGTCCTCGGCACCTGCTCGGATCCACCCGACCCCCGCACGCAGGGTTGAGGAGCCACTCCCAGGTGTGGCGGTCAGGCGGGGTCCTTCACCGCGAGCACGTCGACCAGGCGGATGTCGGGCGCGGCGGCGAGCAGGTCGGCGCCGACCGTCCCGAGGGCGGCGGGGATCCGTCCGTTCAGGTGCTCCTGACGGTCGGCCTCGTCCTCGAAGGCGTCGAAGATCCCGAACGTGCTGCCGTCGACCTGGAACGCGTACCAGACGCGGGTGGCGGGCTCCTCCGCCACGATCGCGCGCCCGCCCTCCAGGAACGCCGCGAGCTCGGCCTCCTTGCCCGGCTTGGCCTGGAGCAGTGCCAGCACACCCAGCTCGAGCGTCATGTCACCATCCTTCGTTCGGTCCGGACGCTCGTCCGGAGGTCGCCGTTCCTGGTGGTCGGTGCGGTGCTGCACGGTGTGGTGGTGTGCGATCGCTCCCGCACCGCCCACCGACGACGTTACGGAGACCGCGATCCGACTGAAGCGGCGGAAACGACACCTCTGACACCGTTCCCGACAGGTAAATCGCCGCCGCCGCCGAGGGAACCTTCCAGTCCGGGCTCTACTCCGTCCCCGAACCCGTCGGCTTCCGTCTCGCCTGGTGACCACCCTCGGACTTGGTAATTCTCAAGGTGGCCGGGTTCCATGCCGGTTGATGCTGCACTTGGTCGGTGGAGGTGCCGGCCAGCGGTTGGCATGGGCCTGGAGCGCGACGCTGACGAGCATGAGCAGCAGGTCGATGTCGTTTCCAGCGTCGGCCCGACGACTGCTTCGACCTTGTCCACTGCGATCGTGGGCGGCCGTCATGCACGATCCAACGACGAACCTCCGGCGCAGGACACTAGCGACAAGGTCTACGGCGCGCTCATTGAGTCATGTCAGAGCCATTCGACTGACGGCCGGTGTGGCCCGCGAGAACGGCCTGGTGAAGGCGCCGGCCTTGAGCTCGTAGCTGCCGGGTTCGGTCTCGCTGGCGCACCACTCCCAGGTGTTGCCGCGCAGGTCGAAGACGCCGTACGGGCTGACGCCGCAGTGATACCGGCTGACGGGTGACGTTTCGGGGCGTCGGCGGCCGGGGGACCGGGCGGAGGGCCGACCAGGTGAACCTGGCCGGGCGCGCGGCCGGGGACGCACCGGATGCCGCCGCAGGAGGGTCTGATTGTATGCGATCCATTCTGATGGCCGGTTCGGCACAGATCTGCACCTGATGCTGCCGGAAGGCCGTCCCGCACCGGCACGACATCCGAGGAGCAGGAACGACGATGGCATCCGATCCCGCAATCGCCCAGGTGACCATGACCCTGGCAGCCCTTGCAGCCACCGCGAACACCACCCGCCCGTCCGGGGAGTCCCTTCCGCAGCAGACCGCACGCATCATCACCGGCATCGACGCACAACTGAGCGACCCCGGCCTCGCGACGCAGGGCGCGTGGGAGCTGGTGTGGCTCGCCCTGAGCGAGGCCAACGCCAACATGGCCTTCATCGCCCGGAGCACCGACGGCTCGAACGCGTTCGCCGTGGTCGCCCGCGGGACGGACGCCGACATCACGGACATCCTCGAGGACCTCGAGGTCGGCACGGTCGTCCCGTTCCCGGAAAGCGGATCGCCGACGCCCGTCGCCGTCTCCAAGGGGGCGAAGGAGGCGTTCACCCAGGTGACCACCGCCGTGTCGATCGCCTCGCCCTCCCCGAACGCCACGCTCGCCCAGGCGCTCGCCGCCGCGCTCAAGGCGGCGCCCTCCTCGCCGCAGCCGACCGTCTACGTGACGGGTCACAGCCTGGGCGGCTGCATCGCCAGCATGCTCGCGCCGTACCTGCAGGCGCAGACCTGGCCGAAGCAGCCGCAGCCGCAGTTCGCGGTGATGACGTTTGCCGCTCCCACCGCCGGCCTGCAGAGCTTCGTCGACTACGTCGACTCCCGGCCGTGGCTCATCGACGAGCGCCAGAACAACGCCTACGACCTGGTGCCGCACGCGTGGGCCGATCTCGTCGCCACCACCGAGTGGTACCCAAGCCCCGGACCGCAGGCGACCGACGAGGTGAAGCTGCTCATCAAGGGGTTCGCCCAGCGCACCAAGGGCAACGTCTACGTCCAGCCCGGCACGCTCTGCCTGATGAACCCCGGATACACGCACCTCGCCAAGAACCTGGTCAACAAGACCACCCAGGACTTCCTCGCCCAGGTCGCCTTCCAGCACGCCAACGCCACCTACCTGGACCTGGTGGGGGCGCCCGACGTCCCGGCCGGGCCGGTGGTGACCGACGTGAGCCCCACCTTCGGATCGGCGGGCGACACGGTGACCATCAACGGCACCGGTTTCAGCCCGGACAGCATGGTCGACTTCGGCACGTACGCCTGCATCGATCCGGTCGTCGACCCCTCCGGCATCAAGATCACCGCCAAGGTCCCCGCCGGACACGGCGTGGTCCACGTCCGCGTCACCAACACCCTCGCCACCTCCCCGCCCGTCGCGATGGGGCAGTTCGCCTACGGCGGGCCCGCCCCCGTGGTGGTCAGCGCGGTCAGCCCGACCAGCGGGAACGTCGGCACCCCGGTCACCGTCAGCGGCTCGGGCTTCGCCGAAGGCGCCACCGTGTACTTCAGGGACAAGGCATCCGACTCGGTCAGGTTCGTCTCCACCGGTGAGATCATCGCGACCGCGCCCGGTCTGATCGACGTCCACCAGACGGTGGACATCACCGTGAAGGTCGGCAAGGCCACCTCTCCCACCAGCCCGGCCGACGAGTTCACCTACACCGGGCGGTAGCCCTGGTCCCGGGGCGATCGTCGAGCGGCCGCCCCGGGACGTCCGCCACTGCTTCCCCCGGGTTTCCGGGGCCTCCGCCGGTCGGCCCAGTACGAGGGCGCTCCGACGGCACGCCCAGCCGGGCCCCCACCGCCGCGCCCTGATCCGCGGCGAATTGTCAGACACGCCCCAGCGGAGCAGGGTGGTGCTCTCCCTCGTGGGGTCGGCCTTGCTCACCACGACGCGGTCCCCGAGGTGGTCGCTCTGGTAACCGGCCTCCGCCAGCGTGGTCGCAAGGCGCAGAGAGGGCTCCGGGAACCGAACCGCCGCCCTGCGCAGCATCGCCCGTCTCGGTTCGTAGGTGCTGCCACTACTGCACCGACGGTCAGCCATGCGCCAGCCAGCGCCGGACTCCCGGCACCCAGCCGATGGCGCGCTCACCCTGCACGCGCAACTGTGCACCCATCTGACGGAACGTCAGAAGGGGTCAGCAAAAGGTCAGCAAACGGGCTGCTGGACCCTGTCACAGGCGACCACACCTGAGAGTCACGCCCCGCCCCGCCTCGGCGCCGCAGGCCGGCTGGGCACCCCGGCGCCGACCCCGGCACAGCGCGGCCGGCCGCGTCTCGAACAACCCCTCCCCCGACACGTGAGCCCAGGTCAGCGTGCCCGTCCCCGTGGTTTCAGGGGCACAGCGGGAAGTTGGGGAGCACCCAGTCGAGCACCGTCGTACCCGTGCACCTCACCGAACCTCGACCCTTCCATCCAGTCAGATCGTGCCTGCACGATCTCCTCACTGGATCGGCCGATGAAGTTCCACCACATATCACTGATTCAGCGTTTTCACCCAGGTCAGAGGCCCGGTGGACCATCCCCCGTCAGCAAATAGTCAGCATTGGTACGCGGGGAGACGAGCAGCATGGCCACCAAGGCATTGGCCCACGGCATGGGCACCTTCTTCAAGGAGTGCGAGCACCCTCAGGCGAAGTGGTCCAAGTGCCCGCACGAGTACACGATCCGGTATCGCGACGCGGCCGGAAGGCAGGTCGAGGAGTCCGGTTTCGCCACCCAGGACAAGGCCATCACCCGGTTGTCCGAGATCTACAAGACGAAGAAGGAAAGCCCGCGCAGCCAAAGCAAGGCTGACCGCATCCAGAAGTACGGGGTGATGCAGTTCGGTGAGTACGTCGCCGAGTGGAGGTCCGGCCAACGCGCCCTCGCCGCCTCCTCTCTGCGACATCTCGACTCGCTGCTCGAGCATCACTTGTTCCCGGCCTTCCGAAGCCGCCGGATGGGCACCTTCGACCACAAGGTCGTCGACGCGTTCATCCAGGCCATGGAACGCAACGGTGTCGGCCTAGCCTCCCAGGCCAGCGCCTTCGACAAGCTCAAGATGATCCTGCTCGACGCGAACCGCCTGGGCATCTTCGACCAGAACCCGCTCGACGGCGTCACCCCACCCCAGTACGACCCCGCCCGCGCCGTCATCCCCTCGGTGGCGCAGTTCAAGGAGATCCGAGCAGCGGGCGACGACACCTTCCTGCTGATAGCCGACCTCATGAGCGGATGCGGGATGCGCAACGGCGAGGCTGCGGCTGTCAACCTCAACAACATCGTGGCCGACGACGTCTACCGGATCGCCGAACAGGTCAACCAGACCACCAAGCTCTACGGGCCACTCAAGCACCGCAAGGCCGGCGAATACCGAGACGTACCCCTGCCCGCGAGGGTCAGGGAGACCATCGAGTGGTACGCCGACAAGCACGGTGCCGTGGACGGATACCTCCTCCGGAACCCCCTGGACATCAGTCAGCCCTTCCCGTACTACTGCCTCTCGAACCAGTGGCAGCGCATCAAGCGCGCGGGCGCGGTGGACATCCCCGAAGGAATGGTCATCTACGGATTCCGCCACCTCTTCGCCTCGCTCTGCCTTACCAACGGCCTCCCGATCACCGACGTGGCGGAGTGGATGGGCCACAAAAGCATCGACATCACCTTCAAGGTGTACCGACACCTCATGCCGGGCTCGATCGGTAAGGCTGCCTCGATCCTCGACCTCGGCTTGGCCGCATAGGCTTCAGGGCCCCGGCCTCAACGGCCGGGGCCCTGGCTCGAACGCACTCCCATCGACATCCATCCCCAGGCCGGGGTCTTTCGACTTCTCGATCCCCCGGACGGGGACCTGCGCCTATTCATCCCGCCGGCAGCTTCTGCTGGCCGACCCATGCCTGTACCTCGGACACCTTGAACTGAAGCTTCGCGGTGCGCCCTCGCCCGAACTTGTACGCAGTGAGTCCCAAGCGCGGGGCCTCTCGATAGATCCAGGCAAGGGACATGTTCAGGTACTCCGCCGTCTGCTTGGCATCCATGAACTGCACTGGCATTGCTACTCCGAAGCGATGTCGACCGGTTGAGCGGCCCAGGCTGACTGCCGAGGCCGACGCGAGCATCGCCCGGTTGGCCGGCTTGGCGGAGCCGGCAGCATCTGTTATGACACCCGAACTCGTGAGCCTGGGGAGCGAGGCAGGAACAGCAAGCGGGGTAGACCCAACGCCGAAGCCGGTGAAAGGATCAGAATCTGGTTGCTGTGATCAGGATGTGAGAGCCGATATATCTGTTCCGGGCCGTCCCTGGCTTCAGCGGCCGCATCCACGTAGCCATGGACAAGGTCTCATCGGCGGTCCCTCACAGGGTTTGTCGGCCTCGGAGCGCTGGATCGATCCACATCGTCGTAAAGTCAACCCCTTGATCTGAAGAGTAACTTCAGCGCATGGAGACAAAATCGTCCGCACCTTCGTTGGACCCCTCGGAAGGGCAATGAGCAGCGGTGCCAGTGGGCCACCGTTGTGGCCGCCTACCTGTTTCCCCCTCGGAGGGGTGATGTGGACCTGTCGGCGGTGGCCGACTGGCCGATGTACCTGAAGTTGGTACCCCTCGCACGGGTGATGAGGACGGGACACCGCCGTGGACTCGACCGGTCTGCGCAAGGCGTTGGTACCCCTCGGAGGGGTGATGAGGACGATCGCCATCCGGTCCAGCAGGTCCCCGGTCAGCTTGTTGGTACCCCTCGGAGGGGTGATGAGGACGGCGGCCCCTGGCAGGGCTCAGGCTCCGGCGTCATCACGTTGGTACCCCTCGGAGGAATGATGAGGACACCCGGGGCTTCCGGGGCGCAGTCGCAGTGCTCGCCGTTGGTACCCCTCGAAGGGGCGATGAGGACGAGGTCGATCTTGCGGGGGCTGTTGCGGGCGTCCTTGTTGGTACCCCTCGAAGGGGCGATGAGGACACGATCACCATCGTCGGCCCCACCCGCAACGATCCAGTTGGTACCCCTCGAAGAGGCGATGAGGACCCGGCCTCGGGGTGCCGAGTGAAACCGCTAGAACTGTTGGTCCCCCTCGAAGGGGCGATGAGGACCCGCGGCCGGCGGAGAGCGCGGCTGCCTCGCTCTCGCGTTGGTACCCCTCGAAGGGGCGATGAGGACGCCACCGGCTACCAGCGTGCCTCGCTCTACCCGATGTTGGTACCCCTCGAAGGGGCGATGAGGACCCCATGGTGAAGGTCCAGGTCAGATGGGTTCTGAAGGTGGTGGAGGTGGGTGCTGGTTTCAGCGGGCCTCCGGTCTTGCTGTCTGGCCTGGCGTGGCGCTGAAATCTCGGGCCGGTAGGTGCGTGTAGGTGGTCAGGAGCCTACCGGGGAGGCGGCGGTCTCTCGTGGATTCTGCCTGGCTAGTTCGGTGACTGGTTGCGTTCGCGGGACGGCTGTCAGTGGTGGCCTCTAGGGTCTGTGGGCAGGCGGCTGATGACTCATCATGCCGCTTGTTCGACATGCCATTTCGAGTGTTGGAGCGCGGATGAGGGTGCAGCTGGCCGTGGTGACGGCTGCGTCGGAGTTGCCGTGGGTGAGTGTGCTGGCCCCGGGGCGGGGGCTGGTGTACGACGTGCTGGCCCGGGGTGCGCCGGAGCTGGGCCAGCGGTTGCACGAGGCGGGACAGGGGCCGCACGGGATGGTGCCGTTCGGGTACGGGGCTCCGGTGTTCGCGTCCGCGAAACGCCGGCCCGGGCGGTATGCGGCGGGTGGGCGTGGGCTGGTGGAGTTCGGCAGTCCGGTGCCTGAGCTGGCTCAGGTGCTGGCGAAGGGTTTCGCGGAGCGGGAGCTGCTGGACTGGGGTGGCGTCGCGTTTCGGCTGACCGGCGTCACGGTGCTGGAGCCGCCTGAGTTCGCCTCGGGTCGGGCGGTGCTGCGGACAGTGACGCCGGTCGTGATGAAGGGCTCCGGCCGTGATGAGGAGGGTGAGCGGACGACGCGTCAGGCGTGGTTGCTGCCGACCGAGCCGGAGTGGCCCGCCTACTTCCAGGGCAACCTGCGGCGCAAGGCGGAGACCTTGGGGCTGGATCCCGAGGTGAGCCTGGAGTCGGTCACCTGGATCGGCCCGAAGCGCTCGTTCGCGGTGGGGCAGGGCGCGAAGCCGGGGGCTGCGGTGGAGGTCGAGGTGCGCGGTGCGCCGGTGACGCTGCGGGCGTTGTGGAGCTGGGGACTCGGTCAGGCGAACGCGGCCGGCTTCGGGTGGGTGGGCGCGTGAGCGGGCAGGATGCCGGGGAGCAGTCGCAGCTGGTGCTGACCGCACATCCGCTCCAGCGAGTCGGGGCCTTCGCACTCGCCGCGCTCGCGACATCGGCCGACCGGACCGCACCGACGGAACTACCTGCTGCCGGCTTCGAGCGGGCGGTGGCGGAGGTGACGGGTGATGCGGTGCGGGCGGCGTTGGTGCGTGACAGCAAGGGCGCGAACGGGTTCTGGTTGAAGGCCAGTTACTCGTTCTTCCCGAACGCGCCGATGAACCACCCCAGTAACGGCAAACGCTCCGACGCGGAGGTCGGCGACGCGGTTCGGCGATGGCGGGCGGCCCCGGACCGCGATGGTTGGCCGGCAGTCGATTGTGTGCTGTGCGGGCGTCAGGCGGTCGGGTTCTTCGGTAAGCGTGATGTCGCCCTGGCGGAGAGCGAGGCGTACCGGAACTCCACGCCGCGCGGGCACGAAGGCATGGCGCTGTGCCGTCCGTGCCTGCAGAGCTTCTACGCGCTGCCCTACGGCTGCCGGCTGACCGGCGGGTCCTCGATCGCCCTGCACAGCTGGGACGAGGACTTCCTGCTGGACGCCATCACCCGGCAGGTCGACCACAACCGCACGATCGCGGCCACCGGGGACGCCGGCAAACGGCAAGGCGAGGTGCGCGAGGTCGTCGCGCTGACCGCGCTGCGCACCCACGTCCGCCCGATGAATGCCTCCGTGGATCTGCTGGTCTTCAACAACAACAACCGCGGCCAGCTCCTGGAGGTCCACAGCCTGGAGCAGCCGCTGGCGGAGTGGCTGCGCCGCACCCAGCGTCTGGCCAGGCGCCGCCGGGGCTTCACCGCGCTGGTCAAGGGCCATGCGAGCGCGTCGACGCCGGGCCTGGTCGCGCTGGCGCGCAACGCCTTCCGTGAACCGTCGAGGATCGTCTCCGCCGGCCTGCGCCGCCTGCTGCACCTGGTGGGTCGTGCGGGCGGCCTGGACGAGGCGGGCGATCTCGCCCAACTGCTCTACTCCTTCGCCACCGAGGTGATGCTGATGACCGAGAAGGACCTGTCCGAGATCAGGGCCGCGGCGCACAACGTCGCGACCCTGCTGGCCGTCGAGACGTCCGGTGGGCGGCTGCGGACGTTCCGCACCCTGTTCCGTGAACCGCGCAGGCTGCGCGGGTGGCTGACCGGAGCGGGCGTGCAGTGGGCGATCAAGCCGCCCGCCGATATCCCCGTGGGGCCGTTCGTCAGCGAGCGCGCCTTTGTGCTGCTCTTCGACCCGGGCCAGGACAACGCCGCCTGGTTCCACCGCGACGTGTTCCTCGTCGCGGTGCTGGAGGAGCTGGCCCGGCGCGGCTGGGCACCCAAGGACAAGGACGAGACGGACGTCTCCCCGAGCGGCGACTCCCCCGCTGGCGACTGGGATCTCGATGCGCTGGACCAGCAGGCCATCACCTACGACATGGAAGAAGAGCAGAGTTGAGTTTCCTGGTGGGCAAGATCGCGTTGGACATCGTGGCGGGTGCGCCGAACAACGGCGAGGGCGAGGACAACAACGGCAAGGTCAAGCAGCTGCGGGTGGGCCGCGACATCTACCCGTACGTCTCCGCCCAGGCGTTTCGACGCTGGTTGCGCGACTCGCTTCCCGAGGGTGAGTCCCGTTCCCCGGTGACGCGCAGCGGCAGCGGTGCGAAGCAGCAGGCGTACACCGCCGGGCGTCCGGACCTGCACCTGGACGACGACCTGTTCGGCTACATGGTCGCTGTCAAGAAGGAGACGTTCATGCGGGACACGGTGCTGGCCACGGGGACCCTGGTCTCGGTGGTGCCGCAGCGCCCGACGATGGACTTCGGCACGATGAGCCGTGACTTCCCCGCGGGCGAGCACCCGGTGATCCACTCCCACGAGTTGTACTCGGGTGTCGTGGCCGGGGACCTGCTCCTGGACCTGCCGCGCGCCGGGGTGTTCGAGACGGACGGCAACGGGCTGCGGGTCGCGCTCAGCGCGCAGGTCGCCACCGCGGCGCGGGAGGCCGGGGCGCAGGACACCACGCTGCGCGGAACCTCGGCGGTGCGGCTGCCGTTGGCGGAGCGCCGGCGCCGGATCGCGCTGCTGCTGCGGACGCTGGCGCGGGTGCGCGGTGGCGCCAAGCAGGCCATGCACTACGGCGACCGCACTCCGTCGCTGGTCCTGCTCGCCCCGGTCAAGGGTGGCGTCAACCCGTTCACCCGCATCCTGGGTGCCCGCGACGGCAAGCCCGTCTTCCAGAGCGAGGTGCTGCGCGCGGAGATCGCGGCGTGGGCCGACGAGCTGGACGGTCCCGTCCTGGTGGGCTGGGCGCCCGGGTTCCTGGACGACCAGCGCGAGCGCGCCGCCCAGGACCTGGCCGACCTCATCAAGGCCGACACGCTGGTCCTGGACCACCCGCGCACCATCCTCAACGCGCTGGCCGGCCGGGTCGAGGCCGGGGATCACGACACCTGGTTCGAGGACCCGAAGGCATGAGCACCCCCGGGACCCCGGCGCTCCAGGTCACCGTCACCGCGCCCGTCGTCTCCTTCCGCAACCCCCTCTACGCCGGCGTCCAGGTCACCCTGCCGTGCCCGCCCCCCTCCACCGCCGCCGGCCTCCTCGCGGCGGCGGCCGGGGGCTGGCCCGAGGTGGATCCGGGGCTGCGCCTCGCCATGGCCTTCCACGCCGGCGGCGCGGGTGTGGACCTGGAGACCTACCACCCGCTGGACGCCGGCGGGAAGACGTCCACACCCGCGCCCCGCAACCGCGAGTTCCTCGCCGACGCCACCCTCACCTTGTGGCTGCTGGACGACGTCGACCTCTGGTACCGGCGCCTGCGCCGCCCCGTATGGCCGCTGCGCCTGGGCCGCAGCCAGGACCTCGTCGGCCTCCACCTCGAGCACACCACGCTCAGCGGCGAGGCGGGCGAGCAGCGCACGGCCGTCGTGCCCGACCACCGGGGGGCCGGCGGCACGCTCCTGCGCCTGCCGACCGCGGTCGCTCCCGGGCGCGGCCGGACCCGCTGGGACGCCTACCGCTTCGACGTCACCGGCCGCACCCGCGTCCCGGTGCCGGGCAGCCTCTCCACCGCTGCCGGACTGGCCGTCGCCCCGCTGCGGCCCGTCCATCCGGATGCGGCGTTCGGCGGCGACGTTGCAGCACAACGCCACTGACAACTGCTCCTGACGACACCGCGCAAGGACAGAGCCGATGACCGACCCGCTGGACCGCGTGCTGGCCAAGAGCGCCCAGCGCGGCCGAGCCCCGGAACGCCTCACCGCCCACTCGTCGGCCACGCTGCGCGCCGCGCTCCAGCTCCAGAAGCGAGTGGGGCGGTTGGAGGCCGCCGAGCAGGTCATGAACGGCCAGTACTGGGACGCCGTCGCGCTGGCCGCGGTCAGCCACGACGCCGGGAAGGTCGCTGCCGGCTTCCAGGACATGCTGGCCGGCCGGAGTCGCTCCTGGGGAGAGCGCCACGAGGTCCTCTCCCTCGGCTTCCTGCCCGCCCTCGTCCCGGACCCCGAGCTGCGGTCATGGGTGGCGGCGGGCGTGGCCACCCACCACCGTCCGCTGACCGGCACCACCGGCCGCGACCTCGAGCTCCTCTACGCCGGCGCCCTGCTCGAGGAACTGGCCGACCGCTTCGGCCCCCTCGACGACCGCACGATCGCCGCCGCGGACCTGTGGCTGCGCACCGCCGCAACAACAGTGGGCCTGCCCTGCGCCGCACCGCGCCCGCACGACGCCCTGACCTCCGAACGCCTCGTCGCCGCCGCCCACCAGCTCCTCGAACAGGTCCTCCAGCGATGGGGTCGGCGTGTCAGCCCCGAGCAGGGACTGTCCGCGGTCCTCCTCCAAGGCGCCGTCACCCTCGCCGACCACCTCTCCTCGGCCCACGGCTCACTCGACACCCACCAACCCTTCGACGCGACCTTCCGACCCAAGCTCGAAGCCGGACTCGCCGAACAGGGCCGCCACCTGCGTGCCCATCAGGTCGACGCAGCCGAGGTCAGCGGGCACCTGCTCCTGCGAGCGCCCACCGGCAGCGGCAAGACCGAAGCGGTCCTGCTGTGGGCGGCGCGCCAGGCCACCGAACTGGCCATGAAGACCGGCGGTATCCCGAGAGTCTTCTTCACCCTGCCCTACCTGGCCTCCATCAACGCCATGGCCGATCGCCTCGGCGACCTGCTCGGCGACCGCCACCTCATCGGCATCGCCCACTCCCGCGCCGCCTCCTACCACCTCACCACCGCCATCGGCTCACCCGACGGGACCGACGACGACACCCACGACCCCTGCCACGCCGACGCCGCGGCCAAAGCCCTCGCCCGCGCGGCCGCCACCAGACTCACCAAGGAGACCACCCGCGTCGGCACCCCCTACCAACTACTGCGCGCAGCCCTGGCCGGCCCCGCCCACGCGGGCCTGCTCGTCGACGCCGCCAACTCCGTGTTCATCCTGGACGAGTTGCACGCCTACGACCCGCGCCGCCTGGGCTACATCCTGGCCGCCGCCAAGCTCTGGGAGCGCCTCGGTGGGCGGATCGCGGTCGTCTCCGCCACTCTCCCCGACGTCCTGGCGGAACTCTTCAGCACCAACCTCGCCTCACCGACCAGGCTCGTCGATGCCCCTGACCTGGCGCTGCCCGATCGCCACCGCCTCGCCGTGCGCCCACACCACCTCACCGACCCGCAGACCGTCGACGAGATCCGCGAAAGCCTGGATCGCGGACAGTCCGTGCTCGTCGTCGCCAACAACGTCGCGCACGCCCGCGACCTGTTCGCCGAACTCGCCCCCCACGCGCGCGAACGCCACGGTGACGACGCGGCCCTGCTGCTGCACTCCCGCTTCCGCCGAATGGACCGCAACCGCATCGAGAAGAGGATCCGCGAACGGTTCGCCACCGTCGATGCACCAGGTCAGCACGCACGCCGCCCGGGCCTGCTGATCGCCACCCAAGTCGTCGAAGTCAGCCTCGACATCGACCTCGACGTCCTGTTCACCGCAGCCGCCCCGCTCGAAGCCCTCCTGCAACGCTTCGGCCGCATCAACCGCACCGCCGCGCGCCAGCCCGCCGACGTCATCGTCCACGCCCCCACCTGGACCACCCGCCGAGGACAGGCCGGCGACTTCGCCGACGGCATCTACCCCCGCCAGAGCGTCGAGGACGCCTGGCACCGCCTGGTCGGCCACCACGGCAACCTCATCGACGAGACCCAAGCCACCGCCTGGCTGAACGCCATCTACGCCGGCGACTGGGGCCAGCAGTGGTCGGCGGAGGTCACCGACCACCGGGACAGCTTCGAGCGAGCCCTCCTCACCTTCCCCGCGCCCTTCGCCGACCGTACCCACCTCACCGAGACCTTCGACGAACTCTTCGACGGCACCGAAGCCATCCTCGACCAGGACCGCGACGCCTACGCCCAGGCCCTCGCCGACGCCGGCGGCGCCCCCGGCCGCCTCAACGCCGACCAGTACCTCATCCCGATGCCACACTGGGCCGGCCCACTCACCACCTACGAGCGCACCCTCAACATCCGCATCATCCACGGCGACTACGACCCGGACCTCGGCCTACTCGCGGTGCGCGGACGCCCCCAGAGCGCCTACCGGCCAGGGGAGATCCTGTGATTGACGCGGCGGATGTCGGCGGCGTCCACATCAAGTACCTCTACCACTGCCGCCGACAACTGTGGCTCTACATCCGGGGAATCCGCCCGGAACACCTCAACGCCGCGGTGCAGCTCGGCGAAGCCGTCCACGACACCTCCTACACCCGCAACACCCCCGTCGACCTCGGCGCCGCCCGGCTCGACTTCCTGGACGGCCGGCACTGGGTCCACGAGGTCAAGTCCTCCTCCCGACCCACACCCGCCGACCAGGCCCAAGGGCGCCACTACTGCCACCGGTTGCACGAGATCGGCGTCGACGCCCAAGGCGCAATCCTGCACTACCCCAAGACCCGACGCACTCATCGCCAGCCCTACACCGCCGAAGCCGCCGAGCAAGCAGTCACCGACATCGCCGACGTCCTCACCGTGGCAGCCGCCCGCACCTCTCCGGAACGCCTGACCCGATCGGCCTGCCAGGGCTGCAGTTTCACCGACTACTGCTGGACGGAATGAGATGCCCGCTGCCGCACGAACCTACTGGCTCACCAGCCCATGCCGCATCCGGCGCAAAGACGAGTCCCTCGTCATCGAACGTGACAACGCCGACAACGTCCACATCCCAGTCACCGACGTCCGCGACATCGTCGCCTGCGCCGAGGTCGACCTCAACACGTCGGTCGTCTCCCTCCTCAACCGGCACAGGATCAGCGTCCACCTACTCAGCCACTACGGCGACTACGCCGGCTCCTTCCTCACCTCCGACACCAGCACCTCAGGCGAGACCGTCCTCGCCCAGGCCCGCCTCACTGAGGACCCCACGGCTAGCCTCGCGGTAGCACGAGCGATCGTCGACTCCTGTGCCTTCAATGTCCGACGCGTCATCGACCGCAAGCTGCTCGCACGTCCATACGCCGTTCTCCACGAGTCAATCGCCGGCGCCACCAGCACAGCCCAACTAATGGGCGCCGAGGGGACTTTCCGCCGATCCGCCTGGGAAGTCATCGACACGAAACTTCCCGACTAGCTCCAACTCGACGGTCGCCAACGCCGCCCACCCAAGAACGCCGGCAATGCCTTCATCAGCTACGTCAACGGCATCACCTACGCCCGCGTCCTGACCGCCGTACGCCTCACACCACTGCACAGCGGCATTGCCTTCCTGCACAGCAGCATGGAACGCCAGCGCCACTCCCTGGTCCTGGACCTCTCCGAGATGTTCAAGCCCCTCTTCGCCGAACGGCTGCTCCTACGGATGGCCGGCCGCAACCAGATCAAGCAGCACCACTTCGACCGCGACAGCAACCAGGCGATGCTCAGTGACAGCGGACGCAAGCTCGTCGTCCAGACCGTCCGCGACGAATTCGCCACCACCGTCGCCCACCGCACCCTGGGACGACCCGTCGCCTACGACGAACTCCTCTACCTCGATGCTCTCTCCCTGACCCGCCACTGCCTCGAAGGTTCCCCGTACAAGCCCTTCCGGATCTGGTGGTAACCGACCGATGTACGTAGTCGTCGTCTACGACACCGCAGCAGAACGCAACCCCAAGATCCTCCGGACCTGCCGGAAATACCTCCACCACGTCCAACGCAGCGTCTTCGAAGGCCACCTCAGTGAAGGACAACTCCGCCACTTCCAGGCCGCCGTCGAGAACGCCCTCGACCTCACCTACGACAACGTCCTCGTCTACACCTACCCGCCCGGCACCACACCCCGCCGACTGGAGTGGGGCGCAACCGAGCCTGCACCCAGCGACATCCTCTGACAGCCGGCTCGGGCCGCCGAACTTCAGCGCCACACCGAGCCGCCGCGCACGACCGGAGGTCCACTGCAGAAACGGCCGCCCGCCATCACCGTTGCCACACTCTGAGGTGCGGCTTTACCGTGGGGTCCTCATCGCCCCTCCGAGGGGTCACAACGACACGACCGATGCGGACGCGTTCTTCGCCGCGGTCCTCATCGCCCCTCCGAGGGGTCACAACGCGAGGCGGAGCCGCGGCGACCGGCCGGCGCGGGGGTCCTCATCGCCCCTCCGAGGGGTCACAACATGTCGTCGACGAGTGCCATGGGTTCATCCTCTCGTGTCCTCATCGCCCCTCCGAGGGGTCACAACCCCTCGCCGACGTCGACGTCCAATTCGCCCTCAACGCGTCCTCATCGCCCCTCCGAGGGGTCACAACGCCTCGCGCTCGCCGCCATCGCCGACCGCACCATGCGGTCCTCATCGCCCCTCCGAGGGGTCACAACATGACGCCGGCGCCGAGAACTACGTGGAGGTCGACACGTCCTCATCGCCCCTCCGAGGGGTCACAACTGTCCACCGGCACCGCGCTGACCACCGCTCACGTGTGTCCTCATCGCCCCTCCGAGGGGTCACAACACGATGCCGGTGAACTGTGCGAGCCGGCGGTCGCAGGTCCTCATTGCCCCTCCGAGGGGTCACAACCTGATGCTGTGGACCTCGATCGGGCGGTGCCCGTCCTGTCCTCATTGCCCCTCCGAGGGGTCACAACCCGCGTACGGATCGCACCGGCCGGCCGAGACCGGCGGTCCTCATTGCCCCTCCGAGGGGTCACAACAAGTCCAGACCGACCGCGTGCGAGGCGGGCGGGGCGGGCCCTCATTGCCCCTCCGAGGGGTCACAACTAGTGGGCGGCGCGCTTGCCGCCCCGGGACTCCGGGGTCCTCATTGCCCCTCCGAGGGGTCACAACCTGCGGTAGACCGGGGTCGCGGCCACAGCGTCGGCGGTCCTCATTGCCCCTCCGAGGGGTCACAACAACCAGAACCAGACGGCCATGGCGCACCAGGCGCCGGTCCTCATTGCCCCTCCGAGAGGTCACAACGTGAACCTTTGCAGCCACCCCGGCCCGGGAGGGCGGTCCTCATTGCCCCTCCGAGGGGTCACAACTAGCGGCTGCGCAGGAGCTGGGAGAGGCAGTCCGCGGGTCCTCATTGCCCCTCCGAGGGGTCACAACCCGGAGTAGAGCAGGACGGCGGGGTTCGGGTGGGGCACGTCCTCATTGCCCCTCCGAGGGGTCACAACCTGAGCGTCAGCTACCGCGGCGAGGTGAAGATGTGGTCCTCATTGCCCCTCCGAGGGGTCACAACACACGCACATCCTGCCAAGGTGGGAGCACACTGGTCCTCATTGCCCCTCCGAGGGGTCACAACAGGCGCGGTGCGAGGGCATCGAGCCGGAGGACGAGTCCTCATTGCCCCTCCGAGGGGTCACAACGCCTTGGCCACACCGCTGGACACACCTCCCCGGGGTGCCCCCCCGGGTCCTCATTGCCCCTCCGAGGGGTCACAACAGGTAGCGCTGGCTGCGGCACCAGTCCTCGGCGCTGGTCCTCATTGCCCCTCCGAGGGGTCACAACGTGAAGACGGTGCCGGGCAGTCGGGTGATGGTCCAGGTCCTCATTGCCCCTCCGAGGGGTCACAACGTGCTTCGGGGAATGCGGCGCTGCCCAGGGGTGAGGTCCTCATTGCCCCTCCGAGGGGTCACAACGTGCTTCGGGGAATGCGGCGCTGCCCAGGGGTGAGGTCCTCATTGCCCCTCCGAGGGGTCACAACTCGGCGTTCAGTCCCATGTCGCTCCTCCTACCGGGGTCCTCATCGCCCCTCCGAGGGATCACAACACGGCCCGGTGCACGACGAGGCCGGCGAGCGTTGCCATCCCCATCGCCCCTCCGATGGGGCACAACTGATCACCGCCGCCGCCCGCAGCAGCCCATCCCGAGGTCCTCATCGTCCCTCCGAGAGGTAAAGCCCGTAGTGGGCGGTCACGTGGGCTTCGGTGTCGTCGGTCTTCATCGCCCCTCCGAGGGGTCACAACTCGAAGTCGGCGGCACCAGCCGGGCTGATCCCAGCGGGCCCTCAGCCACCTGCGAGGAACCGCCGCAACCACCCAGCCAGCGGAGAGGTCTTCAGCGAGCTTCTGAGGGCCACGACATCTCACAGTGGTGCCGCGTCACCACCAGCTCCACCGTCATCCTCCCTCCGATCCGTGGTACATCCCGGCTTTGCGGCGCCGCTTGTCATCCTCTCCGCCGTCCCTACCGGATCGGGCTGCGATCACGGCCTGCTCATGGGACGACCCAGCGATTGTCACGCTGGAGGCAGCCTCACACAGGAAGTGCGGGATTCAGGCGCCGGGGGACGGGCGACCGGGAGGCGCGGATCAGATTGGCGGCCGGCCCGGAACGGGCGGCTGCCGCATCGGTCACTCGATGCGGCAGCCGCCCGTTCGCGTCTGCTCTCTGCCTGCCCCGGCTGCCCCGGTTCTCATGCCTCGGGCCCGGCCAGGACGAAGTCGTCCTGGGTCAGTTCGGCTCGCAGTCGCTGTTCGGCGACGTCGGCGTAGTGGCTGGAGAGTTCGACTCCGATGAACTTCCTACCCTCCTTGAGCACGGCGACCCCGGTCGATCCGGAGCCGGTGAACGGGTCGAGGACAGTGCCGCCCTCGGGGCAGATCTGGACGAGCTGCTGCATGATCTCCACGGGCTTCTGGGTGATGTGGACTCGGTCTTTGCGCGGCTGCGAGGCGACGAAGTACCCGGGGAGGTAGATCTCCCTGTTCTTGTTGAGGCTGCCCTTGACGCCCCAGGTGATGAACTCGGCGGACTGCTTGAAGCCGCCCTTGCGCGGGCGGCTGGCGGGCTTGATCCACGGGATCGTGCCGCACCAGGTCCAGCCGGCCATCTGGAGGGCGTCCGAGGTGGTGGGCTCCTGCCTCCAGTCGGAGAAGACCATCGCGACGGAGTGCTCCTTCGACGCCCGGTACCCCTCGGTCAGCAGGGCGGTCAGCCAGGCACGGTACGAGCGCTGGTCGCGGTTCTCGCCGGGGAAGGTCTGCAGGTCGTGCGCGGATCCGCTGGTCACGTACTTGGCGCGGGCGTCGCGGCCGGTGCGCTCGGAGCTGGTGCGTCCGCCGGAGTTGTACGGCGGGTCGGTGATCACCGCATCGACGCTCTCGTCGGGAAGGGTCTTCAGCACGGTGAGGGCGTCGCCTCGGTGCAGGGTGTACCTCATGCGCGGGGGCCTCTTTCGGGGCGTGACGGAACTGGCCCCGCTGCGAGCGACGCCGATGCGACAGGCACTCGGAGTGGGGATGCGCCGGAGGTTAGCCGCGATATCCGGCCGCACCTAATGAGGCGTCCGCCCGTCTCCGGGGCCTGTTTCGGGGTCGTTTGGTGCGGCCGGAATCCGCGTCTACTGTCTGGCCTGTCGCCGAGGCGGGGCCCAGCTCCACTCACGCTGACCTGTGGTGATTCATGTTGCGCCGTCCAATTGCGGTGCACTGTCGGCGCATTCGAGACGATTTCGCAATCCGAGGAGAGTCCCCGTGTACCGCCTGAGATTACGAGCGCGGCTGGTTGCCGCGCATGACCCGAGACCGGCTTCTGGGAGCTACCAACTCCCCGGGCCCGGGCCCGCCTTCAAGGGCGGATTCACAACGGCGCGGTGCCGGCGGCTTTGCACGAGAAGGCGGCACCGCGTCTCCTACGACCAGCGAGGAGCCGCTGCCATGCAGCATGCCCTGATACACCCGCCGCCGTGCTCGATCCTTCGTCCGGTCAAGGCCGTTCACGCCGTCGACTGCTGGCGGCGGCGGTGAAGAAGACCGCCGGAGCCGTCGTCGGTCTCGCCGCTGCCGGCCCGCTGATGCTGGCCATTCCGGTCCTCGTCGCGGCAGCCGGATCCGCCGCCGCAGCCGCTTCCTGCTCCAGCGGCGTCGTACAGGCGGTGGATACCTCGGCGGTGGCCGCTCAGGTAAAGGCGACTCTGGACGGCGGCGCCAAGAGCACCGTTGTCGTGCCGGGGCCGGACAACCCGGCCGAGCAGGTGCCCAACGCCGAGACGATCCAGGCCACCGGCGTCGCGATGCACATCCCGGTCCGGGGGCAGATCGTGGCACTGGCGACCGCTCTGCAGGAGAGCGGCCTGCGTAACCTCACCTACGGGGACCGCGACAGCCTGGGCTTGTTCCAGCAGCGGCCTTCCCAGGGCTGGGGCACCGCGGCGCAGATCCTCGACCCGGTGCACGCGAGCACCGAGTTCTACTCGGCGCTCCAGAAGGTCTCGGGCTGGGAGTCGATGACCGTCACCCAGGCCGCCCAGGCGGTGCAGGTGTCCGGCTACCCCGGCGCCTACGCCAAGTGGGAACCGCTGGCCGCCGCGCTGCAGAAGGCGATCGAGCCGCTCCTCGCCAAGGCCGGCACAACGCCGAGTCCCAGCCCCGGCAGCGGAGCCAGTCCCCCACCGACCCCAAGTGGCGGCGGCTGCACGAGCGGTGGGGACGGATCGGGCTTCGGGACCATCCCGCCGGGCGCCCTGCCGGCCGGGTACACGATCCCGACCGACGCCCCGCCCCAGGTGCAGACCGCGATCCGTTGGGCGTTGGGGCAGCTTGGCACGCCGTACCAGTGGGGCGGCACCTGTACCGACCCGCACGGGCCGGACCCGATGGCCAGGTGCGACTGCTCTGCGCTGATGCAGGCGTCCTACCGCGCCGCCGGGGTCACCCTCGGGCGGACGACCTACGACC
>NZ_BAAALF010000070.1:0-38013 GCF_039528135.1 Kitasatospora nipponensis
GTCGGTGGAACGGGCCGCGGCCAGCACCACCGGCACGTCCTCGGCCACCTCCAGGTCGTCGGCGACCCGCTCGGTGAGCACGTCGGCCAGCAGCGGGTGCGGGCCCAGCGCGCGGGCGACCCGGGCGCGCAGGTGCGGCACGGCGGCGAGGGCCTGGGGGATGTCCACGTGGACGTGGTAGCCGGCACCGAGCAGCAGCGGCACCACGACCACCTCGCCGTCCAGGTGGGCCAGCGCCCGCGGCAGGGACGGCGCGACCAGGTCGAGGTAGCAGCGCTCCACGCGCAGCTCGGGCCGCAGCTCGCGCACCCGGGTCACCAGGGCCTCGGTCGCCGCGACCCCCTCGGCGTCGCGGGTGCCGTGCGCCACCGCGAGCAGGGTCGGCGCGCCGCCCGCCTCCACCCGGTCGGCCCACCCCGCGCCCGTCCTCACGCCGTCGCCAGCCGGTAGCCGCGCTTGGGGACGGTGCGCACCAGGTCGCCGTGCGGGCCCAGCGAGGCGCGCAACCGGGCGATCGCCGCCTCCACGGCGTGCTCGTCCGCGTCGGAGTCGGCCCAGGCGCGGCGCAGCAGTTCGGCCCGGCTCAGGACCCGACCCGGCTGCTCCGCCAGCGCGCGCAGCAGCGTCGCGCCCTTCGGCGAGAGCCAGTAGCTCTCCCGGTCGATCAGCAGCGCGCTGCCCTGCAGCACCAGGTCCCGCCCGGCGACCCGCAGTTGGCGGCGGCCTCGGGCCGGCAGCGTCTCGGTCAGCGTGCGGACCAGCGCGCCGAGCCGGCCGCGCTCGGGCCAGGTCACCGGCAGCCCGGCGTCCAGCAGCGGACGCGCGCAGAGCGGGCCGACGCAGAGCGGCAGCACGTCGCCGGCCATCGCCTCCACCACCCGTTCGCGCAGCCCGTCGGCCTCGGCGGTCGCCAGGAACGCGGTGATCGCGGGCGCGCTGGTGAAGGTCAGCGCGTGGACCTCGCGACGGACCGTCAGCTCGACCAGCCGGCGCACCGGAGCGGGGTCCTCGGGCGGCGCCCAGCGGTAGACCGGCACCGGGACGACCTCCGCGCCGCGCTCGCGCAGGGCCGCGGTGAACGAGGTCAGCGGCAGGCCGTGCTCCTGCACCGCGATCCGGCGCCCCGCCAACGGCCGGGCCAGCAGCCAGGTCAGCAGCTCGTCGGTGGCCTCGGAGCCGGGGGAGTAGCCCTCGTCCAGCCCGCTGGCCCGCACCGCGCCGGTCGCCTTCGGGCCACGGCTGAGCACCACCGCGTCGCGGCAGGCGGCGGACAGCTCGGCGCCGCGGCCCCAGCCGTCGGCCGCGCTCATCCAGCCGCGCCAGCCGACGCCGGTGGTCGCCACCACGTAGTCGAGCGGAGCGGTCAGGCACTGCTCGGTGGCGCGGCGCAGCGCGATGTCGTCCTCCAGCGGGAGGATGCGCAACGCCGGGGCCTGGACCACGCGGGCGCCGCGCCGGGTCAGCAGCGCGACCAGTTCGTCGCGCCGGCGCGCGGCGGTCACACCGACCGTGAAGCCGGTCAGCGGACCCGGTGGCGCCGGCGCGTCCGGCATAGCCGGTGCGGTCGGCGAGGACGACGGGAGCGGGGGAGGTGGGGGAGCTGCGGTGGTGCCCATGGAGGCAGACTCCGGCCCTCCGGTTTCCGCGACGTTGCCCGGTCATCACGGGCAGGTGAGAGAAACGCCGTACCGTGTTACGGCGGATGTCCTCTCCCGCACCGCGTCCCACCTGCGGTGTGAGGGACCCGTACCGGAGGCGCAACACGGGTGACCAGGACGCGAAACACCCGGCGGCCACTG
Source organism: Kitasatospora nipponensis (assembly GCF_039528135.1). Taxonomy (NCBI): domain Bacteria; kingdom Bacillati; phylum Actinomycetota; class Actinomycetes; order Kitasatosporales; family Streptomycetaceae; genus Kitasatospora; species Kitasatospora nipponensis. The sequence goes on from NZ_BAAALF010000070.1 coordinate 1,800, forward strand.
TCGTGGCATGGCGACCCCGACACACACCCCGACATCCCGCCCGTGGCAGGACCTGGTCCTGATCGGTCACGGCATGGTCGGCCAGCGCTTCCTGGAGGCGCTGGTCGAACAGCCGGGTGCCGCCGGCCGGCGGATCACCGTGCTCGCCGAGGAGCCGCGGCCCGCCTACGACCGGGTCCACCTGACCTCCTGGTTCTCCGGCACCAGCGCCGAGGAACTCTCGCTCACCGCACCCGGCTTCCTCGCCGAGCACGGCATCGAGCTGCGCCTGGCCGACCCGGCCACCGCCCTCGACCGCGCCGCGCGGACCGTCACCACCGCCGCCGGCCACGTGGTGCCCTACGACGCCCTGGTCCTGGCCACCGGCTCCTACCCGTTCGTCCCGCCGGTCCCCGGCCACGACGCCGCGGGCTGCCACGTCTACCGCACCATCGAGGACCTGGAGGCCATCCGCGCCGACGCCGGCCGGGCCAGGGTCGGGGTGGTGGTCGGCGGCGGCCTGCTGGGGCTGGAGGCGGCGGGCGCGCTCACCGCCCTGGGCCTGGAGACGCACGTCGTCGAGTTCGCACCGCGGCTGATGGCGCTGCAGGTCGACGAGGGCGGCGGCCGGCTGCTGCACCGCAGGATCGAGGAGCTGGGGGTGCGGGTGCACACCGGCGCCGGCACCCAGGCGGTGCTGACCGGTGAGGACGGCCGGGTGCGCGCGATGAGCCTGTCCGACGGGCGCGAACTCCCCGCGGACCTGGTGGTCTTCTCCGCCGGCGTGCGGCCGCGCGACCAACTGGCCCGGCAGAGCGGCCTGCCGGTCGGCGAGCGCGGCGGCATCGTCGTCGACGAGCACTGCCGCACCGAGGACCCGGCCGTGCACGCCATCGGCGAGTGCGCGCTGGCCGCCGACGGACGGGTCTACGGCCTGGTGGCCCCCGGCTACGCGATGGCCGAGGCGGCCGCCCGCTCGCTGCTCGGCGACCAGGGCGAGCAGTACCGCTTCACCGGCGCGGACACCTCCACCAAGCTCAAGCTGCTCGGCGTGGACGTGGCCAGCTTCGGCGACGCGCACGGCACCACCGAGGGCGCGCTCGACGTCCTCTACAGCGACAGCCGCTCCGGCGTCTACAAGAAGCTGGTCATCGGCCGCGACGGTCGACTGCTGGGCGGCGTGCTGGTCGGCGACACCGAGTCGTACGGCCTGCTGCGCCCGCTGGCGATCGGCGGCCGGCCGCTGCAGACCGCCCCCGAGCAACTGGTGCTCCCGGCCGGCAGCGGGACGGCGGGCCCGGTCACGCTGCCCGACGAGGCCGTGGTCTGCTCCTGCCACCACGTCACCCAGGGCGAGATCCGCCGGGCCGTGGGCGAACAGGGCTGCGGCACCGTCCCGGCCGTCAAGAAGTGCACCAAGGCCGGGACCGGCTGCGGCAGTTGCGTCAAACTGCTGGAGACCATCGTGACCGAGGAGCTGGCCGCCGGCGGCATCGACGTCGAGCGCGGCCTGTGCGAGCACCTCGCGCACACCCGCGCCGAGCTGTACGAGATCGTACGGGTCACCGGGATCACCTCGTTCTCCGCGCTGATCGACGGGCACGGCACCGGCGAGGGCTGCGAGATCTGCAAGCCGGTGGTCGCCTCGATCCTGGCGAGCCTGGACCACGGCCACATCCTGGACGGCGAGCAGGCCGCGCTGCAGGACACCAACGACCACTTCCTGGCCAACCTGCAGCGCAACGGCTCCTACTCGGTGGTGCCGCGGATCCCCGGCGGCGAGATCACCCCGCAGGGCCTGATCGTGATCGGCGAGATCGCCCGGGACTACGGCCTCTACACGAAGATCACCGGTGGCCAGCGGATCGACCTGTTCGGCGCCAGTGTCGACCAACTCCCGCCGATCTGGCGACGGTTGGTCGACGCGGGCTTCGAGTCCGGGCACGCCTACGGCAAGTCGCTGCGCACGGTGAAGTCCTGCGTCGGCGAGACCTGGTGCCGCTACGGCGTGCAGGACTCGGTGGGCCTGGCGATCGAACTGGAGCTGCGCTACCGGGGTCTGCGCTCGCCGCACAAGCTCAAGTCCGCGGTCTCCGGCTGCGCGCGCGAGTGCGCGGAGGCGCAGTCCAAGGACTTCGGCATCATCGCCACCTCGACCGGCTGGAACCTGCACATCGGCGGCAACGGCGGCATGACGCCCCGTCACGCCGACCTGCTGGCCGCCGACCTGGACCGCGAGACGCTGATCCGCACCATCGACCGCTTCCTGATGTTCTACATCCGCACCGCCGACCGCCTGGAGCGCACCTCGGTCTGGCTGGACCGCATCGAGGGCGGCCTGGACCACGTGCGGGCCGTCGTGATGGACGACTCGCTGGGCATCTGCGCCGAACTCGACGCGCTGATGGACCGTCACGTCGGCGGCTACCAGGACGAGTGGGCCGCCGTGCTGGCCGACCCGGACCGGCTGCGCCGCTTCGCCTCCTTCGTCAACGCCCCCGGAACGCCCGACCCGGCGGTGACCTTCGTGCCCGAACGCGGCCAGATCCGCCCCGCCCGTCCCGAGGAGGACGGGCGGATCCTCACCCCGGCGCTGGTCGCCGGCCCCCGACTGGAGGTGCGCACCGCATGAGCAGCGCAGTGGAGATCCACGACGGCAGCGCCTGGACGCCCGTCTGTGCCTACGACGACCTGATCCCCGGGCGCGGGGTGGCCGTGCTGAGCGCGGGCGGCCGGCAGGTCGCGGTCTTCCGCGACCGCGCGGGCGCGCTCTACGCGGTCGACAACCGCGACCCGTTCAGCGGCGCCTTCGTCATCTCCCGCGGCATCCTCGGCAGCCGCGGGCAGGCCCCCACGGTGGTCTCGCCGATGTACAAGCAGGCCTTCGACCTGCGTGACGGCCGCTGCCTGGACGAGGACACCGCCCCCGACGGCGCCCCCGCCGCGCTGCGGGTCTGGCCGGTGCGCAGCACCGCCGCCGCGCCCGCCACAGCCTCCCCGACCCACGAGCGAACAGGTGGCCACCGATGAGAACCGTCGTCAACCCAGCGGTCCCCGGCACCGACCAGGGCGTGCCGCCGCAACCCGACCGGACCGGCGGCATCACCGACTGGCGCCCGGAGGACGAGGACTTCTGGGTCCGGACCGGCGCGAAGACCGCGCGCCGCAACCTGGTCTTCTCCGTCCTGTCCGAGCACATCGGCTTCTCCGTCTGGAGCCTGTGGTCGGTCCTGGTGCTCTTCCTCGGTCCGGCGTACCACATCGACGCGGCAGGCAAGTTCACCCTCACCGCGCTGCCGACCGCGCTGGGCGCCGCGCTGCGGCTGCCCTACACCTTCGCGGTGGCCCGGTTCGGCGGCCGCAACTGGACGGTGTTCAGCGCGCTGCTCCTGCTGGTGCCGACCGCGCTGGCGGCCGTCGTGCTGCGCCCCGGCGTCTCCTACGGCACCCTGCTGGCGGTGGCCTGCGTCGCCGGCGTGGGCGGTGGCAACTTCGCCTCCTCGATGGCGAACATCAACTCCTTCTACCCGCAGCGGCTCAAGGGCTGGGCGCTCGGCGTCAACGCCGGCGGCGGCAACATCGGCGTCCCGGTCGTGCAACTGGTCGGCCTGCTGGTGCTCGCCACCGCCGGGGCGGCGCACCCGCGGCTGGTGCCGCTGGTCTACCTGCCGCTGATCGTGCTGGCCGCCCTGGGCGCGGCGCTGCGGATGGACAACCTCCCCGGGCTGACCAACGACCGGCGGGCGCTGCGCGAGGTGGCCCGCGAGCCGCACAGCTGGGTCATCTCGCTGCTCTACATCGGCACCTTCGGCTCGTTCATCGGCTTCGGCTTCGCGTTCGGACAGGTGCTGCAGGTGCAGTTCCACCACCAGTTCGACACCCCGGTGAAGGCCGCCTACCTGACCTTCCTGGGCCCGCTGCTCGGCTCGCTGGTGCGCCCGCTCGGCGGCAGGATGGCGGACCGCTGGGGCGGCGCGCGGGTGACGCTGTGGACCTTCGTGGCGATGGCGGCCGGCGCAGGCCTGGTGCTGGTCGCCTCCCGGGAGAAGTCGCTGCCGCTCTTCCTGGCGGGTTTCGTGGCCCTGTTCGTGCTCAGCGGCCTCGGCAACGGCTCGACGTACAAGATGATCCCGGCGGTCTTCCAGAGCCGGGCGCGGGCTGCGGTGGCGGCCGGCGCGGACCCGGGGGCCGCCGAGCACGACTCGCGCCGCCGGGCGGCCGCGCTGATCGGGCTGGCCGGCGCGTGCGGGGCCTTCGGCGGCGTGCTGGTCAACATCGCCTTCCGGCAGTCCTTCCTGACCACCCACACCGGCGACACCGCGTACTGGGCCTTCCTGGCGGTCTACGCCCTGTGCTCCGCGGTGACCTGGGCCGTCTACCTGCGCCGGCCCGGCGCCGGGGCCCGACCGGCGATCTGACCGGCGACCCGACCGGCGGTCCGACCGCCCGCCGTCCCGCTGCCGCGGGGTGGCGGGCGGTCAGTTGTCGTTGGTGAGCCCGTCGGCGGCGGCCTGCTCGGCCCCGACCAGGGTCCGCAGCGCGCCGACCAGGTCCGCCGCCAGCGCCTCGCCGAGCGGCGCGAGGAAGCGGCGTTCCATCTCCTCGCGGGCCCGCTCGGCCTGCCGCAGGCGCTCCTGGCCGACCGGCGTCGGGTGCACGGTGTTGCGGCGCCGGTCCTCGGCGCTGCGCCGGCGCTCGACCAGACCCTTGCCCTCCAGCGCGTCGATGAGCGCCACCATCGTCGTGCGGTCCACGCCGAGCCGGCCGGCCGCCTCCACCTGGGAGAGCGGCGTGCCGGTGGTGAGGACGGCCAGCACCGCCAGCTCGCGGCCGTCGAGGTCGAAGGGCGCCAGCGCCCGCGCGGACGCCTCGGTCAGCCGCAATTGGGCGTGCTTGAGCAGGTAGCCCAGGCGGGATTCGAGGGGAGGGGAGGGCTGGTCACTGGTCATGCCAGCCATCCTATCCTCAAACTGATTGTCAGTCATGCTGACGATCAGTTAGTGTGATGGCTCGGCCGCCTTCCGCTGGCGGCCCCACCGAGCCGAAGGCGGGTACCCACCGTGCAGGACCAGCAGGAGCAGTGCGTGACGTTCGGCATCAAGACCACCCCGATGCACGTCGGGTACCAGGAGATCCTGCGGGTGTGGCAGGAGGCCGACGAGCTGCCGCAGATCGCGGACGCCTGGCTCTGGGACCACCTGATGCCGATGGCGGGCCCGGCCGACGGCCAGGTCCTGGAGGGGTGGACGCTGCTCGGCGCCCTCGCCGCGCAGACCCGGCGGTTGCGGCTGGGCCTGCTCGTCACCAGCAACCGCGTCCGCGAGCCCGCCGTGCTGGGAAAGATCGCCACGACCGTCGACGTGATCTCCCAGGGCCGCCTGATCATGGGCCTCGGCGTCGGCGGCACCCGTCAGCCGCCGGGCGCCGGCGGGATCGCCGGCGCCAACCCCGCCGTCGCGGAGTACGAGGCCTACGGCCTGACGCTGGTCTCGCCCGGCGAGGGCATCGCCCGCCTGGCGGAGACCATCGCCATCCTCAAGGGCATGTGGAGGCGGGACGTCTTCGACTTCGAGGGCCGCTACTACACCCTGCGGGCCAACCGGAACGAACCCAAGCCCGTCCAGTCCTCGGGTCCGCCGCTGCTGATCGGCGGCTGGGGCACCCGGACCCTGCGGCTGGTGGCCGAGCACGCGGACGTGTGGAACATCCCCGGCCCGCCGCACAACACCGTCGACCACCTGGTCGAGCGCAGCCGCGTCCTGGACGCCCACTGCGAGGACATCGGCCGCGACCCGCGCACGATCACCCGCTCCGTGCAGTACATCGTCTCGTACGACGATCCGGCGGGTGACCGCAAGGCCGTCCTGGAGCTGATCGCCGCGGGCTTCACGCACATCGTGCTCAGCCTGCGCAGCCCCTACCCGCCGGGGGTGGCCCGGTGGCTCGTGGACGAGATCATCACACCGGTGCGCGAGGGGTGAGCGGGCCTCAACTCGTCTGCGGGTCGCTCTTGGTGCCGGTGCCGGTGCCGGTGCCGGTGCTGGTGCCGGTGTCGGACCGGCGCAGGACGGCGTGGGCGGCGGCGAGGCGCTCGGCCTCGGTGCGCTCCTCGGCGCTCCCCACGGGAGCGCCCGTGACGTCGTCGGCCCAGCCGAGCAGGCGGTGGAGACGGGGGTCGGCGGCGGCCACGACCACCTGCGGGGCGCCGATGACGACCTCCCCGCCCGTGCCGTCGATGGCGATGAGCGTGCCTTCGGGCAGGACGCGGGCGCCGATGCGGACCGTGGCGGTGGTGACGTCGACGGTGAGCCCGGTGGCGCCGACCACGGCCGGTCGGGCCAGCGAGCGGGCGACGACGGCGGCGTGGCTGGTGGGTCCGCCGCGGGCGGTCAGGATGCCGGTGGCGGCGGCCAGGCCGTGCAGGTCGAGCGGCGAGGTCTCGGGGCGCACCAGGACGACCGGACCGTGGGCGGCCATCCGGACCGCGCTGTCGGCGGTGACGGCGATCCGGCCGACCGCGACGCCCGGTGAGGCGCCCAGGCCGCGGGTGAGCGGGTCGGCGGCGTCGCCGGGAGCGATCCGCGGCGTCCGGACCCGGCGCACCTGCTGCGAGGCGACCCGCAGCAGCGCCTCGCGGCGGGTGAGGGTGCCCGCGTCGGCGAGGTCGACCGCGACCCGGACGGCGGCCCGTCCGACCAGCCGGGCGGGCCGGACCTGTAGGAGCCACAACTCACCCGCCTCGAAGGTGAACTCCAGGTAGCAGGCGTCGCGGTAGTGCTCCTCGACCCGGCGCAGGGCGTCCAACAGGGCGGACCAGACCGCCGGTTCGCGGTCGGCGAGCTCGGATAGCCGCAGGGTCAGCGCGCCGCCGGAGACGACGTCCTCGCCCTGGCAGCCGAAGAGGACCTCGCCGAAGGGGAGTTGGTCGCCGGTGTCGGGGTTGCGACTGAACGCGACGCCGGTGCCGCTGTGCTGGTCGCGGTTGCCGAAGACCATCGCCTGCACGGTGATGGCGGTGCCCAGGTCACCCGGGATGTCGTGCAGCGCGCGGTAGGTCCGGGCGCGCGGGGTGTCCCAGGACGCGAACACGGCCGCGACGGCGCGTTCCAACTGCCGGGCCGCGTCGTCCGGGACGGGTTCGCCAGTGCGCTGGCGGACGAACTCCTCGACGATCGCCGGGTTCCGCCGCCGGGCCAGGTCAGCCAGGATCTCCCGGTCCAGGCCGAGGACTTGGCAGGCGTAGCCGGTCAGGAACCGCAGCCGCGCGTCGAGCGCGAACCGCCGGCCGGCACTCTCCCCGTCTTCCCGGTCCTCCTCCCTCGCGTTGCTCTCGGCCGCCAGGGCGGCGGTGGCCTCGGTGGTGAGGCCGAGGTTGAGCACGGTGCTCATCATGCCGGGCATCGACACGCTGCCGCCGGAGCGCACCGCGACCGCGAGCGGCCTGCCGGGTCCGCCGAGCCTGCGGCCGGTGGCGGCTTCCAGTTCGGCGACGGCGTCGGCGAGTTCGGCTTCGAGGCCCGCGGGGAGCCGGCCGTCCCGCAGGAAGGCGCGGCAGGCCGCGGTGCCGATGACGAACCCCGGGGGCACCGGCAGGCCGAGGCGCCGCAGGACGACCAGGCCGTGTCCCTTACCGCCCAACACCTCTGCCGTCTCGTCGACTTCCGTCGACAGCGGGTGGATCCAGCTCATCGGGTGGCCGTCCTGGTGAGGCCGAGCGTGGTGAGCAGGTCCTCGTGCAACTGGAACCAGACGGAGTGGTAAGAGGCCGTGCTGTCGGTGACCTGGTCGAGTTCGCCGGCCCGGGCCCGGCCGAGCGCCAGGGCGAGCCGGACGCGGTAGCGCCCGAACCGCGGCATCGCGGCGCACAGGTGTGCACAGTCGGCCTCCGCGCGCCGGTCGAGGTCCGCGAACCGCTCCAACACCCGGGCGTCGTAGGCGGAGTCGGTGTGGTCGTTGACGGTCGGCACGCCGTCGACGGAGTGCAACTGCCAGGCCGTGCAGAGGTCGAGCACCTCGGGGTTGAGCAGCAGGAAGCGGTCGAACGCCTCGGCCACCACGGCCCGGGTGCCGGCCGCCTCCAACTCCTCGGCGATCCGCCGGGCGTCCTCGGCGCGCCCGGCGGCCGTGGTGCCCCACCCGCCGAACCCGCCGGCCAGGTAGGTGACGAGTCCGGCCACGGCGAGGTCGATCAGCTCCGACTCGACCTCGGCCTCGGGGAGCCCGGTCGCCGCAGCCACCGAGGCGAGGCCGGAGAAGCCGGTGCAGCGCAGGGCGTGCAGGACCAGCAGGTCGGGGCTGGTCACGTGGGGCGGGACGGAACGGGTCACTGGGTGGCCTCACGGGGTGCGGGATCCGATGTCGACGCCATCAAGATACCGTGAACATCCCGATGATGATGACATCTGAAATCCTCGCGCGTCGGGTCCGGGCCGCCGCGCCTGAGGGGATTTCGGCGACCTCGGGAGGGTCCGTCCGGAAATGCCGTCAATCCTCCCGTCCTGCACGCGGATTCACTCGGCCCCGATCCGTCCCGACCCTTGCCAGGCTCATGACAGTCGGTCATCCTGTACTGCCACCTCTCACAGCCGCCCACACGGCCCCGAGTTGGCGTATGAGCCTCCTGATCGTCCCCCACCAAGGAGTCACCATGCGCGCATTCCTGATACGCCTCGCCACCCTCGCGGCGGCGGCGACCACCCTCGCCGTCCCCGCCGCGCCGACCACGGCGGCGGCCGCCCAGGAACTGTCGTTCCGCCCCCTGCAGTACAACACCAACGGCTACAACTGGGGCGGCTACGCCGCCCAGGGCAGCGGCTTCACCTCGGTCTCGGCGACCTGGACCGAGCCGCGGGCGACCTGCAAGTCCACCAACGACCTCTATGCCCCCTGGGTCGGCATCGACGGGTACGGCTCGTCCAGCGTGGAGCAGACCGGTGTCGCGACCGACTGCTCCAGCGGCAGTCCCGTCAACCAGGCCTGGTACGAGATGTACCCGGCTAACCCGGTCTACCTGAGCCTCAGTTCGTACCCGGTGTCGGCCGGCGACGTCATCTCCGCCTCGGTGACCTACACCGGGAGCAACAAGTACGCCCTGAAGCTGACCGACTCCACGCGGGGCTGGACGTACAGCACGACCAAGACCCTCTCCGCGCAGCGGACCAGCGCCGAGGTCATCATCGAGTCGCCGACCGGCTCCTACCCCAACTTCGGCACCCTGAACTTCACTTCGGCGACCGTCAACGGCAGGGCCCTCAGCTCCTACGGCCCGGTCGCGCTCGACCCCAGCTCCAACGGCACCTACGAGGCCCGCACCAGCGCCCTCGGCTCCGGCGGCACCAGCTTCAGCGACACGTTCCTGCACGAGTAACCCGCCCCGGCGCTGGGGCGGTCACCCGCCCCAGCGCCCGGAAACCGCACGACTCATCTCGGACCGCGACCCGCCGCCCGCCGCCGGCTGAGCCAACCACCCAGGCACCGCAACCAAATCGCCGGTGGCTGGTTGGATGCGGGCATGACGGGTGACCTGAACGACGACGGCGACGGTGTCGGAACCCTGCGCGCGGACGCCGACACGGACGGACAGTCGGCGGACCCGGGGCTTCTGGTGAGCACCGCCCCCGGGGAGTTGCCGAGCGGGGTGGACGGCTGCCCGTTCTCGGCGACCCGCAGCCTCGAGGGAACGCTGCCGGTGTGGGATCCGACCACCGGCCGGGCGGTCGGCGAACTCGCCACCCGCCGCACGTACTGGCTCTACGGGCTGGCGACGGGAGAGCTGGACGGCCGCACCGTCGCCGTCACCGGCGGCGCGGACGCGAAGGTGCGCGTCTGGGACCTGGCCACCGGCCGGCAGATCGGCCGGGCCCTCACCGGCCACACCGGCGAGGTGTGGGCGGTGGCGACGGGCGTACTGCACGGCCGTCCGGTCGCCGTCACGGGCGGCGCGGACCGGACGGTGCGGGTGTGGGACCTGGCCGCCGGTCACCAGATCGGCCCGCCCCTCAGCGGTCACGCCCAGGGGGTGTGGGCGGTGGCGACGGGCGTGGCCGAAGGCCGTCCGGTCGCCGTCACCGGCGCCATGGACGGGACGGTCCTGGTGTGGGACCTGGCCACCGGCCAAGCGATCGGCGAGCTCCTCACCGGCCGCAGCGTCGAGGTGTACGCGGTGGCGACGGGAGTGGTGGACGGCCGTACCGTCGCCGTCACCGCCACCTCGGACCGGACGGTCCGCGTATGGGACCTGGCGACGTGTCAGCCCGTCGGAGAGCCCCTCACCGGCCACACCAGCGCCGTGCCGGCGGTGGCCACGGGAGTGCTGGACGGCCGTCCGGTGGCCGTCACCGGCAGCGTCGACAGGACGGTGCGGGTGTGGGACCTGGCCACCCACCGGCAGATCGGCCGGCCCCTCACCGGCCACGCCCGCGGGGTCTGCACGGTGGCGACGGGCGTACTGCACGGCCGCACCGTCGCCATCTCCGGCAGCCGCGACGAAACGGTGCGGATCTGGGACCTTGCCACCGGCCACCGGACCGGCCCGAAGCTGGTCTTCCCCGAAGAGGTCTTCACGCTGGCCACCACCCCGAACAGCCTGCTGGTGGCAGTGGGCGCCCTGCGAGAGGTGGTCATGCTGAACCACCGCTGACCTGTTTCCCCCGATGGGGAGACCACCCACGCTTTCCGCCGGCCCGGTCCGCCGGCAGCCGATGAGCCGACCCGGACAGAGGCGGAAGCCGAGTGCGGCCAGGTATCGGCTCCCGCCGTACGCTGACCGTACGAGCCGTCAGGCGTTCCTGACCCCAGACCCGTTGGCGAGAGCGATCCCGGATGACCCGCGACCTGATCACCGTCTGCCTGCCGCCGTCCGATCCGGACGAGGTGTCCGCCGCGCTGACCGCCGCGATGGCACCGTTCGAGTACGACGGGCAGCCCGCCGGGCCGGGCGGAGAGTGGCAGGGCGAATGGGACTGGTGGCACGTCTTCGGCGGTGACGGTGAGAACGGGCTCGCGGTCCGGCCGGGCTGCGAGGACGATCGCCGGTTGCTGCGGAACCCGCGCTGGTCCGACGGCAGCGCTCGCCCGCTGCGGCCGGCCAGGCGTTGCGACGGCGGGCCGCGCGGGCTGCTGGACCTCGACGCCGACCGGAGTTCAGTGCGCGGTTCGAACCCGCACGGTCACTGGACGTGCTCGGCGAACGGCAGCCGGACGGCCCGGACCGGTGGTCCGAGACCTGGGCCGCCTTCCAGGCGCAGCCGGTCATCCGGGCTCTGAACGCCTGGCGGGAGAGCGACCCCGGGGTGCCCTGGTGGAGCCGGGTACGGGACCCGGTCGGCCACTTCGCCGTGGAGCGAGACCGGTACGTCCGCCGGGTGGCCACCAGCGTGGTGCCGACGAACGTCCTGCTCACCCTCGACGGCGAGTGGCTCGACGGGACCTGTGCCTCCGACGATCCGTCGGCGCTGGTCGGCCCCGTCTACTTCGACTTCGCCGACCGCTACCTCGACGCCCTGCCCGAGGACGCCCTGCTGGTCCGGATCCGCTTCCACTCCTGAGGCAACGGTCAGCCGTCGGCCCACCGCGCCTTCGGCGCTGCCCGGTTGTCCGAAAGCGCACGGGTCTTCGGCCGATTCCACTCTCCTGCCCGGGTCCCCGAGCCCCTAGCCTTCGTGATCAGCACGAATGGGGCCCCGTCGGGGGACACCCACGCGGTCACGGGGATACGGGGGCACCACCATGAAGGCGATGCGACGACGGCTGGCCGGGCTCGGCGCGGTGGCGGCGACGACCGCGGCCCTGACGATCAGCCTGCCGGCGGCCGCCCACGCGGCGGACTACTGCAACGGGAACGTCGTCGCCCAGCACGACGGTTACGGCTTCAGCACGCGCCTGATCCGCTCGTACGACGGCCGCAGCATCTGCGTCAACACGTGGAACCAGACCGGCCACCAGGCGTGGACCAAGGCAGAGCTCTACGACCCCACCGGCTTCCCCGCCGGCGGCGACTTCGCGCCCTACTACCAGTACGCGTCCACCGGTTGGGAGCCCGTGGTCAGCGGCTGCTGGAAGTGGTTCGGCATCCCGAACGGCTCGGGTGGCTGGACCGGTTACCAGAACTGCTTCTGAGCCTGTTGTTCGACCTCTCCGGGTCGGCGGTTCCCGCACGCTCGACCTCACGGCCCCGGTGTCGATCACGGGTGCTTCGGCCACGCACGTGATCACGCCGAGGTCGCCCCGATGTCCGGCGAACACCTCAGCCCGTGGCCGGCAGGACCGGCCACGGGCTGAGGTGGGACGCCGGGTTCAGAGCTCCAAGGCGAAGCGGCGGCAGACGTGGACCCGGGCGAACTGCTCACGCAGCAGCGGCTCGTCCCGCAGGTTGGCGTGCAGGAAGGCGATCATCGGCCGTAGCCCCGGACGCCGTTCGGCGATGGCCCGGTCCGGCTCCGCCGCGTCGGTGTAGTAGTTCGCGTAGACGTGGAGGTAGTGCTCGCTCTCGGCGAAGCCCATCGCCCGGTACCAGCGCAGTGTGTCCGGGTCGTCCCTGGTCCAGGCGTCCAGCGTCGGTACGCCAAGCGCATCGAGGCGAGTGCGGGCCGCGGTGAGCAGGGCGCGACCGATGCCCTGGCGCTGGTGATCCGGGTGGACCGCGACGGTGTCGACGGTCGCCAGCTCGCCCTCGACGGTGACGTCCATGATGCCGATGACGGCACCGAACTCCTCGGCCGCCACCAGCTGGAAGCCCGGCACGGGGACCTGGGGTTTGACGCTCACGACAGCGTCGAAATAGGCAGTGCGCAGGAAGGAGAGCACCCGACAGCGCAGCCAGGCGGACTCGTCGGCGGGGGCGTACTCACGTATGACGTAGCTCAAGGCAGCGATCCTCCAGGTGCGTGGCGATGTCCGGACGATGGCGGTCGCGACGTTGGGGGATCACGGCGAGGATTCTGGCGCTGTCCCCGCGCTCAGGCAAGGGGTTTTGCCTCTCACCGATCCGATCCGATCCGAGCCGATCCGATCGGATCCGAGCCGATCCGAGCCGAGGTTGACGAGCAAGCAGGGGAACTCCGCGCTCAGCCGGCGCGGTCGACGCCCGCAGGTGATCCCGCCCGGACAGGTGTCCGCGTGCAAGGAACGTGCCGTGCCGGCAAAGCCGCTGTAGTAAGTCCGAAACACTCGTGGTGTTCTGTGCTCCTGAGACGGATCCAGTGTCGAGGGGCGGACGTGACGAGCACGCGGGGTATCCCTGAACCTCTGGCTGCAATGCGGCACTTGGCGGAGCGTCTGAGCGGGGTCGCGGCGCTCGTCGACTGGGACGGCAGCTGGTTCCGGGAGTTCTGGCAGCGCGACACCGAGGGCATGCGGGCCTGCCTGGAGGGTCGGGAGGTGCCGCCCTGGGACGTGATCGAGTCCCTGCTCCAGGACCTCGCCACGGCGAAGGGCGCGGAAGGCGCCCGGCACGAGGCGAGGCGGCTCCGCCCCCTGTACCGCGCCGCGGTGGGCGCCTACGACCTCGGGGACGGGGTCCGGGCGACGCTCACCGAACGGTTGCACCTGCTACGGGAGGAGCAGCATCGCTCGACCCGCCGTCTGCGGGACCTTCATCGGCAGATCGGCGCCCGGGTCACCGGCACGGACGATCCGCGGGCCGTCGAGAGCGATCTGGCCTGGGCTCGCGACTACCACGCGCGGATCTGCGGCCGCATCGCCGAACTGCGCAGCCGGGTGGCGGCCTTGGAACAGGTGGAGACGCACTCCCTCCGCCCCTCGCCCGCAGGCCCCCGGCCGTCGGCGTCACCGCAACCCGCCACGGCCCCCGCGCAGAGGCGCGGGGGCCGCCGGCGCGGTGGCGCCCGTTTCGCGGGTCTGGACATCCACGACGAGGCGGGCTCCACCCACCCGCCAGGTGCGGATCAGGATCCGTTCACCGGGACCGGGACCGGGACCGTGGCCGCGCCCCGCGGCGCCCGGTTCTCCGGGGCGTCGACGACGGCCTCCGTGGTGACGCTCGCGGCTCCCGCTCCGCCGGGAGCGGACGGCGCTCCACGCGGTGCACGCTTCGCGGGTGTCGCCGTCACGCCCGGTGCTGCGGAGATGCCCGTCGCCCGGGTCGCACCCGCGGTGGACGACGCGGACCGCGCGGCGGTCGCCCACACCGTCGAGTTGCTGCGGCGACTTCGCACCCAGGGCCTCGGCGGTCAGGCCCACGCGGTCCTCGCGGAGGTCGCACGCCAGCCGGCCGCACGGTTCCCCCTGCTGGCGGAGCAACTGGAGCGGGCGGGCCTGGCCGCGGACTGGGCCACCCTGCTGTGGGAGGTGGCCGCGCTCCCGCTCGAGCTGGTACTCGGCGCCGCCGACGCCCTCAGCGCCACCGGACGTTCCGCCGACGGCGATCAACTGCGGCGGCAGGGCATGGGCCGCTCCGCCCGGGAGATCGGCACGGCCGTGACCGCCCTGATCGCCCAGGACCGGCACCCGGCGGCCCGTGCCATCCTCGACATCCATCTCCGCACCCGCGCCCCCGGCGACTCCGCCGCCGTGGCCCTGGCCGACCGCACCCGCCTGGTGCCACTCCTCCTCCAGGTCGCCCTGACCATCTCGCCCACGCTCCACGAAGCCCTCGTGCGATCCCTGCGCGTCGCCGGGGCGGGCGCCGAAGTCTCCGCAGCACGGTGACCGGACGTCGCCGACCGACGGACATCGCCTCGGCTGTCGTCGGGCTCAGGCCGGGGTGACCCCGGGCCTCGGCCGCGCGAGCGTGTCCTCGACGGTGGTGCAGGCGATCCGGGCGACGGCGCGTAGCTGCTCCGGGGAGTGTCCCGCCCGGCTCAGGACGGCCAGCGACTGGGTGACGGCGACGACGTAGAGAGCGAGATCGTCCAGGTCCCCGCCGTCGACGTGGGGGCTCGACAGCGCGGCACGCACTCGTTCGAGCTGCCTGCCGAGCAGCACCTGAACGTGGGCTCGGCTCTCCGGGTTCAGGGTCGCCGCCTGGCCGGCCGACTGCGTCAGCAGGCAGCCGTCGGGTACCGACGGGTCCGCGATCCGGTCCAGGACGGCGTCGAAGAACGCCTCGATCGCGCGGGCCGGCTCATCGGGATGAGCCGCCAGCACCCGGTCGTAGCGATCTCCGTAGGTCGAGGCGTAGCGGTCCAGGCACTGCCGGAACAGGGCGTCCTTGCCGCCGAAGGTGCCGTAGAGCGACCCGCGGCCGAGGCCGGTGGCGGCGCCGAGCAGGTCGAGCGAGGTGTCCGCGTACCCGCGTTGCCAGAAGAGCCGCATCGACTGCCCCAGGGCTTCCTCGACATCGAACTGCTTTCGGCCTGCCATGACGCCCCTCTCCGTGCCGCGTGCGTCGCGAGTGCCCGTTCGGCGGGTACAGCGGCGATCCTAGCGCCTTCTTTGACCGATCGGTCAAAGTAGGCGCGGAATGTTGGACCGATCGATCCATCATGGTGCTAGCGTGTGCCGCGTGCCGACTCCCGCACTCCCACGTACCGCCTCCACGAAGGGAGGGCCCGCATGAGCGCGCCCCTCGACCGTCCGACCGTCCCCGCGGGCCCCGGCTCGGTCTCCGGGGCGCCGCGCCTGCCGCCGCGGTTCGCCGACACCTTCACCAGTCGCTACGTCGACGCCGGCGACCTGCGAATGCACGCCGTCATAGGCGGCGAGGGGCCTCCGCTGCTGCTGGTGGCCGGGTGGCCGCAGACCTGGTACGCCTGGCGGCTCGTCATGCCCGCGCTGGCGAAGGACCACCAGGTCGTCGCCGTGGACCCGCGGGGTGTCGGCCTGACCGACAAGCCCCGGGACGGCTTCGACACCGGCACGCTCGCGGGCGACCTGGTGGCCCTGATGGCGGCGCTGGGGCACCGGCGGTTCGCCATGGTCGGGCACGACATCGGCATGTGGACCGGCTACGCCCTCGCCGCGGACCACCCGGACCGGCTCGACCGGCTGGCCGTCGCCGAGGCCGCCATCCCGGGCCTGACGCCGTCCCCGCCGCTCTTCGGTGACCAGGGCGCCAACGACCGCCTCTGGCACTTCGGCTTCAACCGGCTCGGCGGGTTGAACGAGCAACTGGTCCAGGGACGCGAACACCTCTTCTTCGCCCATCAGTTCGCCTCGAAGGCGGCGAGCCCGACGGCGTTGCCGGCGCACGCCGTGGACCTCTACGTCGAGACCCTCGCCGCGGACCCCGAGGCGCTGCGCTCCAGCTTCGAGTTCTACCGCGCCCTCGACGTGACGATCGAGCAGAACAGGCGGCGCGCCGAGCGGCGGCTGACGCTGCCGGTGCTGGCCATCGCCGGCGCCCGGGGCGTGGGCGGCCTGGTCGGGGACACGATGCGGCTCGCCGCCGACACCGTGGAGAGCCTGGTCCTTCCCGACTGCGGCCACTACCCCGCCGAGGAGGCACCCGAGGCGATGCTGGCCGCGCTGACCCCGTTCCTGGCAGCCGGCCACCTTCCGTCGCGCTGAGCGATGCCCGCCGACACGTCGGTTGACACGTCGGTCGACACGTCAGTCCGATCGCGCCCGGCGCCACCCGGTGGTGTCCAGGCGGTCCACGGCGGCCAGGACCGGGGCCGTTCCGTCCTCCTGGCGGATGCGGCCGGCCAGGGCCCGGGCGCGGCGCGCACAGGACGGGTCGGTCGTGGCCCGGACGAGAGCCGTGGTCAGGGCCTGGGCGGTGAGCCGGCGCAGCGGGATCGCGGCGGGGGCGACGCCCAGGGCGGTGAGCCGGGCAGCCCAGAACGCGGCGTCGAACTGCACGGGGAGGGGGACGGCCGGAATGCCCGCGCGCAGTGCGGCCGCCGTGGTGCCCGCCCCGGCGTGGTGGACGGCCGCGGCCATGTGCGGGAACAGCAGGTGGTGCGGCACCTCGTCGATGGTGATCATGTCGTCGCCCTCGCCGCACAGCCCGCTCCAGCCGCGCTGGATCACACCCCGCAGTCCGGCCGCGCGCAGGGCACGCACGACGGTGCGGCTCAGCTGCTCGGGGTCGGCGACGGTGGCGCTGCCCAGGCCGACGAAGACCGGTGGCGGGCCGGCGGACAGGAAGGCCTGCAACCGGGCCGGGAGCTGGGCGCGGGGCGGGTCGTGGGGCCACCAGTACCCGGTGATCCGAAGGCCGGGGCGCCAGTCGCTCGGGCGTGGCACCACGAGGGGGCTGAAGCCGTGGAAGATCGGCCAGTCCTGGCGCTCGCGGGCCCGGCGGGCGGCGCGGGGCCGGGTGCGGGAGAGGTCGAGGCGCCTCTGCAGGGCGCGGGCGCTGTCCGCGAAGATCCGGTCCACGGCGGCGTTCACGGCCTGGCCGGCCAGCCGGTTGCCCAGCGGCCCCCAGGAGCGGGTGCCGGTGACGGGAGGAGCGAAGTCGCCGGTGGTGGCGAGAGGTTGGAGGTACACGCCGATGCTCGGCAGTCCGAGTCCCTCGGCGATGGTGTGGCCGAGCGGGCCGAGCGAGCTGGACAGCAGCAGGACGTCGCTGGTGCGGGCGGCCTGCAGCAGGTCGTCGACCGTTCGGGCGACCGCGGACCGGGCCAGGGCGATGACGCGGACCAGCTTCCCGGCGCCGGTGGTGCTGCGGTGCAGTGCCTGTCCGCGCGCGGATCGCAACTCCGCGCGCGGGTCGACCGGCAGCGCGTGGAAGCCCATGCCGGTCGCCTCCGCGAGCGGCGCGAAACCGGCGTGGGTGACGAGTGTGACCTGGTGCCCGGCCCGCACCAGAGCGTGGCCGAGCCCGGTGTAGGGCGCCACGTCGCCGCGTGAACCCGCCGTCATGATCGCCACTCGCATGAACGCCAGTCTCGCCCAGACCCCGCCTCCGGCCCGTGCGCCACGCAGGATCGCGACGGGTCACGGCGCCCGGCTCCCGCGCTGCTGCGGCGAGGCCCGGGTCGAGTCCCCCGGCGCCCCGGTGGTGGGTGCGACCGCCAGGTCGGGCCCTGGACCGCTGTCCTGAAGAGGCATGGGAGCCGGGGGCTTGGGCGTGCGTCCAGCCCCCGCGAGGCCGGACGGTCGTGGGGGCGGCCGGTTGCGGGCGGGCGCGGGCGCCGCCAATGATGGGATGTGGTGAGACTGCGGCTCCGGCACCCGGCTCCCCGCGACGGCGCCCCGGCGCAGCCGCGGGACGCGACGGGGATGCGTTCCCTGCTGTCGGTGCGCAGTCTGGCCGGGCGGATCTTCCTGGTCCAGCTGGTGATCGTGCTGCTGCTGGTGGTCGGCGCCGTGACGGCGATGGTGCTGCAGGCCAAGTCCAGTGCCGAGAGCGACGCGCGCCGGGTCACCCGCAGCGTCGCGGAGAGCTTCGCGCACGGGCCCGGACTCGTGCAGGCCCTGGACGGCCCGGACCCGTCGGCGGTGCTGCAGCCCGAGACGGAGGCGGTCCGCCAGGCCACCGCGGTGGACTCGCTGGTGGTCTTCAACACCTCCTACGTCCAGCTGACCTCCCCCTACCCCTCCTACGTCGGCCGGCCCTACGCCCCGCCGGCGAGCGTGGCGCGCGACATCCTTCCCCAACTGCGCGCCGGGCGGACGGTCACCTTCGAGCAGTCGGACCAGGCCGGCTACCGCTCGATCACCACCGCCGTGCCCGTCTTCGCGCCCGACGGGACCCCGAAGGGGGTCGTCGCGGCCAACATCACCGTCGGCCGGGTCAACTCGGTGGTCGGCACGCACATCCCGATCCTGCTCGCCGCGGCCGGGGCCGCGCTCGCGCTCGCGGCCGTCGGCACGGCGCTGGCGGCCCGGCGGCTGCAGCGCGAGACCCGGGGCCTGGGACCCACCGAGCTGGCCCGGATGTACGACCACCACAACGCGGTGCTGCACGCGGTGCGCGAAGGGGTGCTGATCGTCGGCGAGGACGGGCGGCTGCTGCTGGCCAACGACGAGGCCCGACGGCTGCTCGACCTGCCGCCCGGCACCGAGCTGCGGCCGATCGCCGAGTTGGGCCTCGACCCGGCGACGGCCGCGCTGCTGACCTCCGACGCCGACCTGACCGACGCGATCCACCCGGCGGGAGATCGGCTGCTCGCGGTGAGCAAGCGCCCCACGGCCCCGTACGGGGGCAGGCCGAGCAGGGTGGTGACCCTGCGCGACTCCACCGAGCTGCACGACCTCACCAGCCGGGTGGCCGCCGCCGGGCAGCGCCAGCGGCTGCTGCACGAGGCCGGCATGCGGATCGGCCGGACCCTGGACATCACCCGCACCTGCGAGGACCTGGCCGAGGTGGCGCTGGGCGGCTTCGCCGACACGGTCGCGGTCGACCTGCGCGAGCCGGTGACGCGGGGCGAGGAGCCGGAGGGCGCCGACCCGCGGCTGCGCCGGATGGCGCTGAGTGGAGCCGGGCACGAGGAGGCGTCACCCCAGGTCGGCGGCGCTCTCACCGCTGCCGAGGGGACGGCGCGGGGTCGAAGCCTGGCGCTGGGCCGGGCCGTCCTGGCGCGGGACGGACCTGACGGGAACGGACCCGGCGGGGACGGACCCGGCAGCCGCGCCGTGGTGGCACCGCTGTCGGTGCGCGGGGTCGTGCTGGGCCTGGTCGAGTTCCGCCGGTCACCGACCAGCGAGCCGTTCGGGCAGGACGACCTCGTGCTCGCCGAGGAGCTGGCCGCCCGGGCCGCGGTGTCCGTCGACAACGCCCGTCGCTACGCCCGGGAGCACGGGCTGGCGGTGGCCCTGCAGCGCAGCCTGCTGCCCCGCACGCTGCCGCGGCGGACCGCGCTCGAGGTGGCCTACCGCTACCTGCCCGCCCACGCGGGGGTGGGCGGTGACTGGTTCGACGTGATCGCCCTGCCCGGCTTCCGCACGGCCCTGGTGGTCGGGGACGTGGTCGGCCACGGCATCAACGCCGCCGTGGCGATGGGCCGGCTGCGCACCACGATCCGCAACTTCTCGGCGCTGGACCTCCCGCCCGCCGAGGTGCTCGGCCGGCTGGACGAACTGGTCGTGCAGTTCGACGAGGAGGGCACCGGCCCGGAGATCGCCGGCTCCACCTGCGTGTACGCGGTGTACGACCCGGTGTCCGGCGACTGTTCGGTGGCCCGGGCCGGCCACCTGCGACCGGCCCTGATCACGCCCGACGGAGCCGTGGAGTACCCGCGGATCGCGCTCTCGCCCCCGCTCGGCGTCGGGGGCCACCCGTTCGAGACCACCGAGCTCCGTCTCGCCCCCGGCTCACGGCTGGTGCTGTTCACCGACGGGCTGGTCGAGTCGCGCGCCAGGGACATCGGCGAGGGTCTGACGCAGCTGCGGACCGTGCTGACCGCGAGCATGGCGCAGGAACCGGCGAGCGGCCCGGAGCAGCTCTGCGAGGCCGTGACCCGGGCCATGCTCCCCCCGCACCCGGCCGACGACGTGGCACTGCTGGTCGCGCGGACCGGTCTGCTGAGCGCGGACCGGTGGGCCTCCTGGGAGGTCCCGGCCGACCCGTCGGCCGTCGCTCCGCTGCGCTCGGCCTGCCTGCGCCGCCTGGCGGAGTGGGGCCTGGAGGAGATCGGCTTCGGGACCGAGCTCATCCTCAGCGAACTCGTCACCAACGCCATCCGCTACGGCACCCCTCCCGTGCGGGTCCGCCTGCTGTACGACACCAGCCTGGTCTGCGAGGTGTCCGACGCCAGCAGCACCGCCCCGCACCTTCGCTGGGCCGCGACGACCGACGAGGGCGGCCGGGGCATCTTCCTGGTCGCCCAGCTCGCCCACCGCTGGGGCACCCGGTACACCGCGGACGGCAAGGTCATCTGGAGCGAGCAGCTCCTGCCGGACGCCGCGCCGACGGCCTTCGACGCGGACTGAAGGTCATCCAATCGCGGTGGACCCGCCGACCCCTGCCGGTCCGAGCGGCGGGTCACCGCCCTTCGGTCAGGTGGGCCGTGAAGCTGAAGCGGTCGCCGCGGTAGAGGGAGCGGACGCACTCGACGGGGCGGCCGGCGGGGTCGCGGGTGATGCGGTTGAGCAGGAGCATCGGGAGGGCCGGGCTGGTCCCGATGAGTTGGACCTCGCGGGGGGAGGCCAGCACGGTCTCGATGCGCTCGTCGGCGTCGGCGAGGGCCACGCCGTGGGTGCGCAGATAGGCGTAGAGCGAGGTCGCCGGGTCGAACTCGTCGCCCAGGTCGGGGAATCGGGCGGCGGAGAGGTAGGTGCTCTCCAGGCCGACCTGTTCGTCGTCGGCGAGCAGCAGGCGTTCGAGGTGGAAGACGGGGGCGCCGGGGGCGATCTGCAGGGCGGCTGCGAGAGCGGCGGTGGCCGGGAGCTGTTCGAGGACGACGAGCCGGCGGCCGGGGCGGTGGCCCTGGCGGCGGACGCCCTCGGTGTAGCTGGCGAGGGTCAACGGCTGCACCAGTTTGGGCCGGCCCGCCACCGAGGAGCGGCCGCTGCGCTGGACGCGGCCCTCCAGGCGCAGCTCCCGGATGGCCTGGCGGACCGTCATCCGGGAGACGCCGAAACGGTCGGCGAACACCCGCTCGGTCGGGAGCGGCGTGCCGGGGCCGAGCTCCTCCAGGACGGCGTCGATCTTCTGCTTGACCTGGTAGTACTTCGGCGGCTCGCCGTGCTCCGGCACCCCGGCGCGGACCGCTGCCAGCGGCGGCGGGGAGGGCATCGGGTCGGTGGGGAGGCTGCTCACGGGAGCGAGCGTAGCCGAGGCCCCCTCGGGCCTCGGCCACGCCCGAGGGGGCTCAGCTGCCGAAGGTCATGCCCAGGTCGTCGACGTACCCGTCGTCGTCCGTGCCGCCCGTGCGGGTGAAGGAGACGGCGAAGCGGACCGAGGCGGTGCCCTGCGGGACGGTGCCGGTGGCCTGCTCGCGGAGCAGGACGGTCTGGTTGTTCCGCTGGGCGGGTGTGACCGGGGCGAGGGTCGCGGTGCCGAGGGCGCTGCCCGAGGCGTCGAGGAAGGTGGCCACGACACCGGCGTTGTCACCCTGCGAGCTGTAGCCGCCGATCCAGCCGGTGAGGGCGTACGGCAGGGTGCCGGTGGCGATCCGCGCGGACTGGCTCCGGACGTCGACGGTCTGGGTCATCTGGGCGGAGGCGTACGGGCCGCCGTCGAAGAAGGCGCTGCCGGGGGTGGCCGGGGCCTGCGGACCCTGGGCGGCGGTGGGGTAGGAGGGCGCGCCGTAGCAGACCTGCTGGGGCGAGTTGGCGGTGGCCGTCCAGCCCTGGGCCGGGTGGCCGCCGGAGCCGGTGCCACAGGTGCCGGTCTCCGCGGTGGAGTTGGCGAGCTGGACGGTGTAGAGCGTGCCGGAGGTCACGGTGTAGGTGAAGGTGGCCGAGCCGGAGACGCCGGTGGTGTCGGTGGCGGTGGCGGTCACGGCGAAGGTGCCGGCCGTGGTCGGGGTGCCCGAGATCAGGCCGCCGGAGCTGACGGTCAGCCCGGTGGGCAGGCCGGTGGCGGTCCAGGTGAGGGTCTGGCCCGGGGCGGAGTCGGTGCCGGTCAGCTGGAGCGAGGCGGCCGTGCCGGTGGTCGCGCTCTGCGCGCCCGGGTTCACGGCGGTGACGGTGTTGCCGCCCGCCTGGGAGCCGGTGAACACCTCGTTGAACGGGGTGGCCCACTTGTCGTTGTCGGTCATGGTGGTGATGCCCAGCGCGCTCTCGATCACCCGGGCGCTGCTGTAGTGGTCGTACCGGTTGGGGTCCTGATATCCGGCCTTCACCGTGCCCTGCGAGCCGATCGCCAGCGTCATCACCTGGTTGGTCTGCCCGGGGCCCCAGCCGCCGGGCGAGCCCGCGCCGTCCTCGTCGAAGGTGAGCAGCAGGAGGGACTTCTGCTGGGTCCAGGCCGGGGAGTTGAAGAGGGTGGGCAGGGTCTGGCCGAGCCAGGTGTCGCCCGGGCCGATGCCGCAGTCCTCCATGTCGTAGCAGGAGTCCGGGTCGAACCAGACGAAGTTCGGCGTGGTGGCGGCGGACTTGAGGTCGGTGTTCAGCAGCTGCGGCAGCGGCTGCCAGTGTGCCTGGCAGTAGGCGTTGTCGTTCTTCATCTTCGCCGCGTAGTAGAACGGCACGTCGTCGGGGGAGTACTCACCGCTCCCGGTGGTCTGGCAGTTGCCGGTCTGGGTCTGGGTGTACTGCTTCCAGCTCTTGCCGATCGCGTCCAGGTTGTCGCCCAGGCCGTTGTTGGTCGCGGTGCAGGCGGTGCTGGTGATGCAGTTGGCGTTGCCGCCGCCGACGGCCTGGTTGCTGCGGCCGTAGGAGTTGCCGAAGGCGATCTGCTCGTAGTTCGGGTCCGAGTTGTGGGTGCCCGCGTGGTAGTTGGTGAAGAGCGAACCCATCGGTACCAGGGTGTTGTTGATGTACGGCGCGGCCGCGTTGCCGATGATGCCGGCGCCGCCGTCGGCGGTGTTGGAGGCGGCCGAGTAGTTGTTGTTCTCCATCATCACGACGAAGACGTGGTCGTAGGTGGGGACGGTGGAGGCCGGGACGGTCAGCGTCGGGGCGGTGACCGGGGTGTCCAGGGTCAGCGCCAGGTCGTCGGCCAGGCCGTCGTTCTGGGTGCCCGTCATGGTGAAGTCGACGGTGGTGGCGATCGACCGTGTCCCGGCGGGCACGGCGGTGGTCGTGCTGCGCTGGACGAACTTCGTGACGCTGCCGCGGTCGGTGGCCAGCACCGGGGCGATCGAGGAGGTGCCGAGCGAGGCGCCACCCGCGCTGCGGTACGTGACGGTGACGGCGGCGGCGTCGTTGTAGCTGCCGACGCCGCCCAGCCATCCGGAGACGGTGGAGTGCACGCCGCCCGCGTCGATGGCGCTCGCGGCCGAGGAGACGTCGGTGCTCTGGGTCATCTCGGAGGAGCCGCGCGAGCCGCCCTGGAAGTAGGCGCCGCCCTTGGTCGGCGAGCCCGGGGTGGTGGTGGCGGCCCCGGTCGGGACGCCGTAACAGTTGATCACCGGGTCACCGGAGACGAGCTGCCAGCCGGGCACGGTCGTCTCCTCCCAACCGCCCGGGCTGCACTGCGAGGTTTCGGCACCGCCGTTGAGCAGCAGGTTCGCGCTCTGGGTGGCGGCCGCCGCGGGCTGTGGCGCGACGGCTGCGGCGGAGCCGACCAGGGCGGCCAGGGCCACGGCGACGGTGGCGGCGGTGGTCGTGGTGCGGTGGGGGCGTGGTACTGCGGATCGGCTTCGGCTCATGGCGGGGGCGTCCTTCCGGCTACGGGTCGGGCACGGCTGCCGATTGGGCTAGCCCAATCGGCACCACCGGATTGTTGGGGCACCGGAGGGACACCACGGGTCCGCCGGTTGCACAGCCGACGTCGGCCAGGCGAACGGAAGCACTCGCAGGTGCCCCGCCCGTGCTCGGGCCGCGGATTCGGAGGTTCCGAACGTTGGGCAGAGTCCGTCCCCGGGGAGGGGTAGCGCCCACACCTTCCGCTGAGCCAGGCGCTGCAACACCCCTCACATCTGGGGGAAGTCCCCGCCGGCCCCACCCCGCGCGCGGGTCACCCGTTCAGGGGTCCCGGAACAGTTCTCGGGAGGCCGCCGGCGCGGCCAGTACCGCCAGTTCGAGCCGGCGGAGGCGGGCGGGGTCGGCGAGCACCTCGTACGCGGTGATCCGGTCGCCCTCGATGGTGAGGGTGAGCGCGAGCAGTAGCCGTCCGTGCGGGGCCACGACGATGCCCACGGCACCGTTCACCAGGACCGGCTCGGCGAAGCGCGCCCTGCGACCGAGGACCATCGTCTCCCTGGCGACGGCCCGCGCACCACGGACCTCGGTCGCCACGCCCACGGGCAGCGCCGCCGGGTCGGCGCGGCGGACGACGTCCGGGGCCAGCACCGCGAGCAGCGCCGTCAGGTCGCCGCCGCGCGAGGCGGCGAGGAAGGCGTCGACGACGTGCCGGTTGCGGGCGAGCTCGGCTGCGGGTACCGACGAGGTGCCCCGCACCTTCTTGCGGGCGCGACTGGCGAGCTTCTTCGTGGTCACCGGCGAACGCTCCACCACCGGAGCGATCTGCTCGAACGGCACCGCGAACAGGTCGTGCAGGACGAAGGCGATCCGCTCGGCGGGCGCCAGCGTGTCCAGTACCACGAGCAGTGCCCGGCCGACCGAATCCACCAGCAGTGCTTCCTGCTCCGGGTCGTCGGCCTCCCCGACCTGGTCGGGCGGCTGCTGACCGGCCAGGTCCTCCCGCCGTGCCGTGCGCGAGCGCAGCAGGTCGAGGCAGATGCGGGAGACGACCGTCGTCAGCCAGCCGGCCAGGTTCTCGATGGCACCGCCGTCGGCTCGGCCGAGCCGCAGCCACGCCTCCTGTACGGCGTCCTCCGCCTCGCCGATCGAGCCCAGCATCCTGTACGCGACCGTGCGCAGGTGACCGCGGTGCCCCTCGAACCGTTCGGCCAGCCGGTCCTGTTCGTCCATCGGTCACCTTTCCTCGACGTGTCCCGTCACCTTCATGACGGACCCCGGCCCGCCGAGGTGACCGACCCGATGACGAGGAGCCACGAGCCATGACCACGACCGTACGGACCGCCCTTGACCAGCCGTTGCTGCGCCCGGCCGAACTCGGCGGCCTGCAACTGCCCAACCGGGTGGTGATGGCTCCGACCACGCGGGCCCGCGCCGCCAACGAGGGGTTGGTGCCGACCGAGTTGCACGCCACCTACTACGGCCAGCGGGCCGGCGCCGGGCTGATCATCACCGAGGGGACCTGGGTCAGCGAGCGGGCCATCGGGTTCGTCAACGTCCCCGGTATCTACCGCAAGGAGCAGATCGACGGCTGGCGGCGGGTCACCGACTCCGTGCACGCCCTCGGAGGCCGCATCGTGCTGCAACTCTGGCACGCCGGCGCCGCCTCGCACCCCGACCACCACGGGGGTGCGCTGCCCGGCGGGCCGTCGGCGATCAACCCGCACGAGATGTCGTTCACCCCGAGCGGGTTCCAGGAGACCGTCACTCCCCGGGAGATGACCGCCGTGGACATCGAGCTCACGATCGCGGAATACGCCGCTGCCGCTCGCAACGCCCGGGAGGCCGGATTCGACGGCGTCGAGATCCACGCCATCGGCTCGTTCCTGATCCCTCAGTTCCTGAACCCCCGACTGAACCACCGCACCGACGGCTACGGCGGCGACCGGGTCGGCCGGCGCCGCCTGCTGCTGGAGATCATCGACGTGGTCGCCGCCCCCTGGGACGGACGCTTCGTCGGCGTCCGCCTCTCCCCCTACTGGACCGCCGGCGACACCTTCACCGCCGACGAGTCGACGCTCGCCGACTACGACGAACTCGTCACGGAGCTGGGCGACCACCCTGTTGCCTACCTGCACCTGCGCGGCGCAGAGCCCGCCACGCCAGGCGCCACTCCCGACTTCGCCGCGATCGACCGCTTCCGACGGCGCTTCGACGGTCCGCTGATCGCGAACCTCGGCTTCGACCGCGAGTCCGCGAACGCCGTCATCCAGGCCGGGATCGCCGACGCGGTGTCGTTCGCCACGCACTACATCGCCAACCCGGATCTCGTCGCCCGCTTCGCCCTGGGCCGCGAACTCGCCATCGGTGACCCGGCCACGTACTACCAGGGCGGCGCCGGCGGGTACACCGACTACCCGATGGCCGCCGGGTAACCCGGCGCCGGTCACGGTTGACCAGGGGCAACGCTGGCGGGTAGGCCGTTCAGGCCGCCGAAGAGGTCGTCCGTCGCCCGCCGCGCGGTACGGGCCGGGGCGGCGCGGAGGGCGAGGTCGCGGGCGGCCACCGCGAGGGGGTGGGTGAGGGCGGCGATCCGGCCCGCGCGGCGGGACCGGACCCGCAGGGCGTCGGTGCGGGCACAGCGGGCCCCGCTGTAGGCGGCCAGCGCGGCCGGTACGCCGGCCGCGTCGGTGCCGTCCAGGAGGTGGGCGAGGACCGCGGCGTCCTCGACGGCCTGGCAGCCGCCCTGGCCGAGGTTGGGGGTCATGGCGTGGGCGGCGTCGCCGAGCCAGGCGAGGCGACCCCGGTGGTAGCGGGGAAGCGGTGCGGCGAGGTCGTGGAGGTCGTGCTGGAGCACCGCGGCCGGGTCGAGCCGCCCCAGCAGTGCGGGGATCGGGTCGTGCCAAGTGCCGTACCGGCGCAGGAGTTCGGCGCGGAGGTCGGCGGGGCGGTACCCCTCGGCGACGACGGCGGTCGCGTAGAGGTAGACCCGGCCGTCGGCGAGCGGGACGACGCCGAATCGCTCACCGCGGCCCCAGGTCTCGGCGGCCTCCGCCGGGGGCGGACCGTCGGCGGGCAGGACGCTGCGCCATGCCGTCTCGCCGCTGTAGCGCAGGCCGGGATGGGCCGGGAAGTGGCGTCGGCGCAGCGGACTGTGGATCCCGTCGGCGGCGATCACCAGGTCGGCGGTGATCTCGCCCGACGTGGTACGGACCACCGGGCGGTCGGCCGGGTTGTCGGCCCGGTCGTCGGCGCCGTCCACGGCGGTGACGGCGGCGCCGTAGCGGATCGCGTCCTCGGGCAGTCCGGCGGCCAGCGCCCCGGCCAGGGTCGCGCGATGCACGGCGAGCGGGGGAGAGCCGTACCGGGCCGTCATGGCGCCGGTGTCGGCGCGATGCAGCCAACGGCCGTCGGGGCGGCGCAGGCCCAGCGCGGCAGGTGCGGCGCTGCCGGCAGCTCGGACGACGTCGAAGCCGATGGCGTCGAAGGCGCGCAAGGCGTTGGGGGCGAGGACGATCCCGGCGCCCACGACGGTCGGCTCGGGCGCCCGCTCACAGACCGTGACTCGCCAGCCGCGGCGGTGCAGGGCCACGGCTGCCGCGAGCCCACCGATCCCCGCACCGACCACGACCGCTCGACGTCGCTCCGACATGTCACACTCCCACCCTGGCCCGACTCCTCTACATCCGTAGAGGACGTGACTCGACTCTACATCTGTAGAGTGGGAGTCGTGTCCACTCCTTCCACTCCCTCATCCGCGCCGGACCGCCGCACGGTGATCGCGGACGCGGCGATCGGCCTGGTGGCCGCCGCCGGGCTGCGCGGCCTGACCCACCGCGCCGTCGACGGCGCGGCGGTACTGCCGGCGGGCAGTACCTCGTACTACTTCCGGACGCGGACGGCTCTGATCGTCGCCTGCTATCAGCGACTGGCGGAGCTGGACGTCGGCGACATCGACGATGGCAACGACGGTGACAACGCCACCACCGCGGTGCCGTCGGACCGGGAGGCGGCCGCGGCGGTCCTGGCGGGGCTGCTGTACCGCTGGTTGACGGTGGGGCGCGCGCGCCAGCTGGCCCGCTTCGAGCTCAGTCTCGAGGCGGCCCGCAACCCCGAACTGGAGCCGGAGCTCCACCGGGCGGGACAGGTCGCACGCGCCCGCGCTGCCGAGATCCTCGCCGCGCTCGGCGCGGACCGGCCCCAGGAGGCCGCCGAACTCCTGGCGGCGTGGACGGACGGGTTGCTCTACGACCGGCTGGCCGGAGCGCTCGCCCGCTCCCGCCCGGCGCCGGACCTGGACGAACTGACCGCGGCCGCTCGCCGGATGATCGACGCGGCCCTCGCCCGTGCGCCCGGTCACTGATGTGGAGGTTCCTACAGCTTCCCGGGCACTGCGGTCGGCTGCTCTTGTGTGGATCTTCAGCGTTCGCGTGTGAACTGGCTTTCGAGCTGGGTATCCGTAAGGATCGACGGTTGGGTGCGGGGCGCCCGAGTGCGCTCGGCCGGCCGGCCCTACCTGCACCCGAGGTCTACCCTCCCGAAGTCAGAGAGCCCCGTTCATGCGCTTCTTGAATCCCCAGACCGGTACGATCGACGACCGCTATTCGGGATCGTACGACCTGACGTACGACGACGTTTTCATGGTCCCCAGCCGTTCCGCCGTGGGCTCCCGGCAGGGGGTGGACCTCTCCTCGAACGACGGCACCGGGACGACCATCCCACTGGTGGTGGCCAACATGACGGCCATCGCGGGGCGGCGGATGGCGGAGACGGTGGCGCGGCGCGGCGGGTTGGTCGCGATTCCGCAGGACATTCCGACCGAGGTCATCGCCGAGGTGATCGGCTGGGTCAAGCAGCGGCACCTGGTGTTCGACACGCCGGTCACGCTGGCGCCGGGGGCCACGGTCGCCGACGCGCTGGCGCTGCTGCCGAAGCGGGCGCACGGGGCGCTGGTCGTGGTGGAGGACGGTCGGCCGGTCGGCGTGGTGGCGGAGTCGGACTGCCAGGGGGTGGACCGCTTCACCAGCGTCTCCCAGGTGATGTCCAGCGACCTGCTCCTGCTCGACCAGGACATCGACCCGCGCACGGCCTTCGAGCGGCTGAACGAGGGGCACCGCAAGGTCGCCCCGGTGGTCGACGGGGCGGGGCGGCTGGTGGGCATCCTGACCCGCAAGGGCGCGCTGCGCGCCACGCTGTACACGCCGGCCGTCGACGAGGCCGGCAAGCTGCGCGTCGCGGCCACGGTCGGCATCAACGGGGACGTGGCGGGCAAGGCCAAGGCGCTGATCGAGGCCGGCGCCGACGTGCTCGTGGTGGACACCGCGCACGGGCACCAGGAGAGCATGATCAGCGCGCTGCGCGCGGTGCGCGGGCTGGACCCGCGGATCCCGATCGTGGCGGGCAACGTGGTCTCCGCCGCCGGGGTGCGCGACCTGGTGGAGGCCGGCGCGGACATCCTCAAGGTCGGGGTCGGCCCGGGCGCCATGTGCACCACCCGGATGATGACCGGCGTCGGCCGGCCGCAGTTCTCCGCCGTGCTGGAGTGCGCCGCCGAGGCGCGCCGGCTGGGCCGGCACGTCTGGGCGGACGGCGGCGTGCGCCACCCGCGCGACGTGGCGATGGCGCTGGCGGCCGGTGCGTCCAACGTGATGATCGGCTCCTGGTTCGCCGGCACCTACGAGTCGCCGGGCGACCTGCAGACCGCTCCCGACGGGCGGCAGTACAAGGAGAGCTTCGGGATGGCCTCGGCCCGCGCGGTGCGCAACCGCACGGCCGAGGAGTCCGGCTACGACCGGGCCCGCAAGGCGCTCTTCGAGGAGGGCATCTCCACCTCGCGGATGTTCCTGGACCCGGCCCGGCCCGGGGTCGAGGACCTGATCGACTCGGTGATCGCGGGCGTGCGCAGCTCCTGCACCTACGCGGGCGCCAACAGCCTGGAGGAGTTCCACGAGAAGGCGATCGTCGGCGTGCAGAGCGCGGCCGGTTACGCCGAGGGCAAGCCCCTGCACTCCAGCTGGGCCTGACCGCGCACGCGTCGAGCCCCCGACCCACCGGTGACGGCGGGTCGGGGGCTCGACGCGTGTGCGGATGCGAGTGCCGTGGCGGGTCAGCCGGTGTAGCCGGCCCACATCTTGGAGAACTGGTACGGCGTCTGGGCGATGTTGGTGCACTTGAAGAGGCTGCCGGTGCAGGCGTTGCCGTCCCGGGTGACCTCCCAGAACGCGAGCTCGCCCAGGTGGTTCTGCTGGGCGAAGGTGAGCAACTGCTGGGCGTCGGCGAGGCCGAAGACCTCGTCGGTGTTGTCGTTCTGGCCCAGCATCGGGGTGACGCCGACCATCGCCCAGGTCTGCGCGGTGGTCAGCGCCGGCCACACCTGGGCGACCTGGGCCCGGGTGGACTGCGCCGACTGGATCGCGTACGCGCCCATCTTCCCGGACGGGTTGGGCGCCTCGACGTTGCCGAAGTCCATCGCCATCACGTTGACGGCGTCCACGTTCACCCCGGCCGCCTTGGCGGACTGCAGGATGTAGACGCCGTCGGTGGTCAGGCCGCTGGGCAGCACCGGCAGGGTCAGGGTGACCTTGAGGTCGCGGCCCTTGGCCCGCTGGGCGGCCTGGACGGCGGCGATCGCCGCCGAGCGGCGGTCCACCGAGGTGTGGTCGGAGACCGCGGAGCCCTCGATGTCGAAGTCGATCCGGTCCAGCCCGTAGGTGTCCACGACCTTCTGGTACTGCGCGGTCAGCGTGGGCACCGTGGTGCAGGACTGCGCCAGCTCGGTGCCGTTGGCCCCGCCGAAGGACGGGCGGATGTCGCCGCCGGCGGCCCGGACCGCGTCGAAGTCGGCCTTGTTCCAGCCGGTGCCCGGGTCGAAGGCGTTGAACCAGCTCGCGGTGCAGGCGGTGGTGCCGTTGACGATGAAGCCCAGCGAGAACTGCTTGATGCCGGTGGCGGCGGCGATCTGCGGCAGGTTCGGGGTGGGCCAGGCGCCCAGGTCGACGAACGGCGCGGCCACGCCGGGCGCGGTTCCGCTGCCGGCCACCCCGCTGACCACCGCGGACTTGGCGGACTCGTTGCCGGCCAGGTCGTAGGCGGTGACGGCGAAGGAGTGGGTGCTGCCGGCCAGCAGGCCGCTGACGGTGGCCGAGGTCCCGGTGGTGGTGGAGGCCACCAGCGCGGTGCCCTCGTAGAGGTGGTAGCCGACCACGGCGACGTTGTCGGTGGCGGCGTTCCAGGCGAGCGAGACGGCGTTCGGGCCGGCTCCGGTGACCTTCAGGCCGGTGGGCACGGTCGGTGCGCTGGTGTCGGAGGGCACGCCGGTGCACGGTTGGTTGTTGATGAGGCAGTTGGCGGGCAGCACCTGGGTGCCGGAGGCCGAGACGTCCATGCCGACCGCGGGGGCGGATGCCCCGGGAGCCAGCGGGGAGGCCCAGCTCGGTGAGCTGACGGTGTAGTGGGTCCCGCTCTGCGTCAGCGTGCCGTTCCAGGCGGTGCTGACGCTCTCGCCGGCCGGCAGGTCGAAGGTGATCGACCAGGAGTTGACGGTCTGGTTGGTGTGGTTGGTGACCGTGTAGTCGGCCTCGAAGCCGCTCTGCCAGCTCTGCGGCTCGGTCAGGGTGGCGACCAGGCCGGACTGCGCCGCGGCGTCGGCCCGGGCCGTGGACGCGGCGGAGAGCGAGAGCGGCAGGACGGCGCCGGCCAGCAGGGCGCTGACGGCGGTGACGGTGGGGAGGGTGACACGCCTCATGGGCGGGTCCTCCTTGGAACGGGGCAGCGCGAGGTGCACGCCGCCGGACTGTGTGGGGGCGGGCCGCGGCACCCCCACATTGGTAGAGACCAATGGCATGCGTCAATACGTGCGCCGGTAACCGCGCCGGTCCGTCCGTTTTCTGGCGATGCGTCAGCGCCCGACGGGGGTGAGCAGCGCGCGCCCGACCATGCCCACCGACCCGTCGAGGGCCGCGCTCAGGGCCGCGTACGCGACCGGGCCGGACCGCAGCGCGCGCAGCGCCAGCACGGTGGCCCAGGCGGCGTCGCGGGCCCCGTCGATGCTCCAGACGCCGAGCACGTGCAGCAGCGGCTCGGCGGCGTCGAGCGCGGCGGGCTCGGGCAGCAACTCCTGGCGGACCCGCGCCTCGACCCGGGCCAGCAGGTCGTTGATCCGGTGGTAGTCCACCTCGAAGGACTCCGGATCGCGCCCCAGCAGCCGGGCGGCGTCCAGCACGGCGAGCGGCAGGTCGTGCTCGATGTGGGCGTTCATGCCGCACAGGGCGAACTGCAGCGGGTGGATCCCCGGGTGCCGCCGCAGCTCGAAGAGCGGGCGCCAGCAGGCGGGCGGCCGCCTCCCGGCCGCGTCCGCGTCGACGGCGGCCAGGTAGCGACCGGCGAAGAGCGCGTCCAGGACGGCCATCGCGGCCGGGTCCTCGAAGTACGCCTGCGCCAGCTGGTCGCGGACCAGCTCGGTGACGGTGAGGTAGATCCCGTGGAAGACGCCGACCCCGTCGCCCGGCGGGAAGGTCGGCAGCAGGGCCCGCATCCGCTCCACCACCTGGTCGACGCCCGGGGGAGCGATGGGCG
Source organism: Kitasatospora nipponensis (assembly GCF_039528135.1). NCBI lineage: Bacteria > Bacillati > Actinomycetota > Actinomycetes > Kitasatosporales > Streptomycetaceae > Kitasatospora > Kitasatospora nipponensis. The sequence goes on from NZ_BAAALF010000070.1 coordinate 34,452, forward strand.
GGGCGCCGGCCGGCCCGGCGGTCGGCTCGGCGGGCAGGCCGCCGGGCGGGACGAGTGCCTGCGGGGTCCGATTCATCGTGCCACCTCCGTGCTCCGGGATGCCGCCGGGTACGAGGTCCACCCTGTCAAATCGATCACCAGTGCGGAAGCGGCCGGACGGGTGGTTCCGGTGTTCGGTTCACCGGCGGTGGCGCGACCCGGGGACCTGTCGGACCAGCAGCAGGACCCCCACGGCGGGTGTCCCGGTGCCGTGGGGGTCCTCTGTCGTACGGTCAGCCCGCGCGGGCGGGGCCGGGGCGGCCCGATCGGTCAGCGGGCCTCCACGGGGACCTGCGGGCGGTCCGCCACCGCCGCTGCCGCCAGGCGGCTCAGTTCGGGGCGGGAGAGCTTGCCGGTGGCGCCCAGCGGGAGTTCGGGGAGCACGACCAACTGCTCGGGCAGCTTGCGGCGTTCGAGACCGCGGACGTCCTCCAGGAAGCGGTTGAGGTCGGCCAGCCGCGGGGTGGGCAGGCCGGCCCGCGGGACCACGCAGAGGCAGAGCCGCTCACCCAACTCCCGGTCCGGCGTGGCGACACAGACCGCCTCGGCGAGCGCGGGGTGGTGGGCGACGTGCCGCTCGACCTCGGCCGGGCTGATCGAGTAGCCGCCGCGCTTGACCAGTTGGCTGTTGCGCCGCAGCAGCCGCACCCGGCCGTCGGCGGTCAGCCGACCGTGGTCGCCGGTGCGCACCCAGCCCCGCACCCGGCGGTCGGCGTCGAGTTCGGGCGCGCCGACGTAGCCCAGCGGGGTCATCGGGCCGAGCGCCCACAGTTCGCCGTCCTGTTCCGGCGGCAGCGGCCGGCCCTGCGGGTCGAAGGCGCGGATCTCGCAGACGGCCGGGTCGGGCCGGCCCAGCAGGGTGCCGTCCTCGCTCGGACGGCGGTGCTCGACACGGCAGTTGATGCCGTCGGAGGAGCCGTAGAGGTTGCTCACCGGGCAGCCGAACCGGTCCAGGCAGGCGGTCAGCACCGGCGCCGGGATCCCGTCGCAGCTGAGGACCAGGGACCGCAGCGAGCCGAGGTCCTCGTCGGGGGCCGGCGCCAGCGCGGTCATCCGGGTCAGCATGGTGGCCACGCCGAAGAGGTGGGTCGGACGGTGCACGGTGACGGCGCGCAGCGCGCTCGCCGCGTCGAAGCCGTCCAGCAGGACCAGCGTCCCGCCGTGCCGGTAGAGCGTGACGGTGCCGAGCGAGCCGTAGGAGGAGGCGAGCGGGACCAGCACCAGCGCGCGCGGCACCTCGGTGTCCGCGTAGACCGCGCGCAGGTAGTTGCCGCGACCGCCGGCCATCGCGTTGTGCGAGTAGGCGATCATCTTCGGTTCGGACTCGGAGCCGGAGGAGACCAGGATCCGGGCGGGCGCCCCGGGGTGGGCCGTCACCGGGACGAAGGGCGGGGTGCCGCCGCGGTGGGCGGGCAGCAGCCGGCGCACCCCGGGCGGTGCCTCCTCGAAGGTGAACACGGCGCGCAGACTGGGCAGTCGGGCCGCCCCGGCGGTGACGGCGCGGGTGGTGGCGGCGCCGGCGACCAGTGCGGTGGCGCGGGAGCGGGCGAGCAGGCTCAGCGCCTCGGCGCTGCCGCGCCCGTCCGGGAAGGTCAGCGCGACCGAACCGAGGGCGGCCACCGCGAGCTCGGCGGCCACCGCGTGCCGTCCGTTCGGCAGGCGGATCGCGACGATCTCCCGCGAACGGATCCCGGCCCGGCCCAGCGCCGCGGCGATCCCGCGCACCCGGTGGTCGAGTTCGGCGTAGTTCAGGCTCCCGGCCGGGTCGATGACGGCGGGCCGCCCGGGGTGTCGCGCCACCCGCGCGCGGAAGAGCCGGTAGAGGTCCTGGTCGGGGTAGTGGCCCTGGTCGGACCAGGAGGCGCGGGCCTCGGCCGGTACCAGGTCGGCGAGTTCGAGGCCCTGCCGGGAGGTCCACCCCGAAGGGGCGGCGGCGGGCACGGGCGTGCGGGCGGTCACGGACGGAACTCCCAGGGTGGGCGGGGCAGTCGGCAGCGGTCGTGGTGCAGCGCGGCGGCGAAGCGCGGATCGCGGGCGAGCTCGGTGGCGGTGGCGGGCGCGAACCGGGACGGGGACGCGGTGGGCGCGGTGGCGGTACCGAGCAGCGTGACGGCCGCCGACCAGAGCGAGGAGTCCACCCGCTGCCCGTGCCCGGTGTTGGCCCGGGCCAGCAGGGCGGCGAGCACGCCCTCGGCGCTGATCAGGCCGCCGAAGATGTCGGTCACCGTCATCAGCGAGGGCGTGACGGGCCGGCCGGGCGGCGTGAGCAGCGCGGCCAGCCCGCTGTGCGCCTGGACCAGGTAGTCGGTGCCGAACGGTGCCTCGCGGCCGAAGAGTTCGCCCCAGCCGGAGGCCCAGGCGTGCACCAGGCCGGGCTGCTCGGTCAGCAGCCGGTCGGCGCCGAGACCGAACCGCTCGGCCTTGCCGGGTGCCAGGTTGTGCAGGAACACGTCGGCACCGGAGACCAGTTCGCGGATCGCGCGCTGCCCGGCGGGCGTGCGCGGGTCGGCCTCCAGCACGCCCTTGCCGCGGTTGAGCGCGTGGAAGCGGGCCGAGACGTCACCGGCCATCGGCGGGACGCCGCGCAGCGGATCGCCGCCGAGCGGCTCGACGCGAACCACCCGGGCACCCAGCAGCGCCAGCAGGTGCCCGGCCAGCGGGCCCTGGAGGCGGCGGGTCATCTCCACCACGACCAGCCCGTCCAGCGGTGCCCGGCCGGCCACGGTCGCGCGGGCGCCCCGCTCCCCGACGGCACCCGGTCCCTCGGCCCGCTGCTCCCAGCGGGCGATCCGCCAGGGCGGGCCCGGGTGTTCGCCCGCCGGTGCGGCCCGCACCGGCACGATTCCCACGCCCGCGCCGATGGCCGCCGCCATCAGCTCCCGGTAGCCCACCGCGCCGGCGGCGTCGGCCAGCTCGGCCGGCAGCGGACAGCGGGCGGTGGAGTACCGGAGTTGGAATCCGGGCCAGCCCCGGCCGATCGTCCGCCGGTCGGCGCCGAGGTGCTCCCAGAAGGCCAGCCACTGCCCGGGCTCGAGCGCCTCGATCTCGAACCGGACCCCGTCGAGGCTCGTGAACGGCGGTGCGACGCTGCCGGGTTGGTCCGGCGCGAGCGCGGGGTGCGAGGCGGCGTCGACGTCACCGTGCTCGCCGTCGCCGCCGCGCTCGCCGTCGGCGGTGGCCGTCGCCAGGTATTGGCCGATCGCCAGCAGCGCGGCGCCCGCCACCGAGACCCGCACCTCGGCCACCGGCGAGCCGCGCAACGCGGCGTACCGGGCCGCCAGGAGCCCCTGTACGGCCAACACACCGGCCACCGCGCCGGCGTAGTCGATCCCCAGCGGGGTCGGGCCGCCGTACCGCCGGCCGTGCACCTGGGCGAGCCCGCAGGCGGCCTGCACGTCCGCCTCGCCGGCCAGCGCGAGGCCCACCGGGCCGGCCCAGTCGATCGCGCAGACGAGCCGCTCGGCGCCGCTCGCGTCGGCGGCCCCGGTCCGGTCGTCGCCGAGCACCACGCGCCCCACGCCGG
>NZ_BAAALF010000071.1:0-37945 GCF_039528135.1 Kitasatospora nipponensis
CCCGGAACCGTCAGGTTCCGGGCCTCTTGCCATTCAGCCGCCCGTCCGGGCGGACGGACCGTCAGCTCGCATTATCAGGGACTTGGTCCAGACCACAAGACAGGACCCTGTGACAGTCGTCACTTATCTTTTCTTGAGGTCGACAACCGGCGGCACCCCTCAACAGGGCTCTGATTTAATATGTAAAATTGTACTGACTTCCCAAGCTTTCCGCTATTTCCCCACGGGAATTCATTTCCGCCCCAGGCGTCGCATTGCCTATCCGGGCGACCGTCATTTGCTGGTCAAATGACAGCCATGTAATGGTTGACGCTCATGGCATCGGGCCCCCCGGCGGGCCACCCTCCGGGGCAATGCGAAAGCCCCCCGGACATGCCGAAGGGGCCGCTTCCCGGACCCGGCGGAGTCCGGGGGGCGACCCCTTCGGTACAGCGTCGACGCGGCGGGCCCGGCGGCCCGCCGAGGGCGACTCAGGCTTCGGTGCGCTGGGCCGGAATACCGGCCAGCAGGGCGCGCACCTCCGCCTCCCGGTAGCGGCGGTGGCCGCCGAGCGTGCGGATGGACGTGAGCTTGCCCGCCTTGGCCCATCGAGTGACCGTCTTGGGGTCCACGCGGAACATGGTGGCAACCTCTGCCGGCGTCAGCAGAGGTTCAGCGTCAGGGGTACGAGCGGTCATGAGCGGCCTCCTCGGAGAACCGAACCAGGGCGGTTCTATCCTTCAAATTCTGCACCTTGGCCCGCGATGCCCGAAATGGCACAGACGGACCGAGTCGGTTATAGGACGAACGGCTTGTCCTGGTGTCTACAACTACACCATCCGTCCAGCCCTAACGACCAAACCGCCAAAATTGGCCCCTCACAGGCTCAAGAGCGACGGATGGCGATGGACCACCCCATAACGGACAGTTACGCTCGTGTAACAACCGGTAGTGGAGTGACCAGACCCATCGTTTCCCCCCAAAGGGCGCACCGACCCCGAATCCACCCAAAAGTGGGCAGGTGTGGGGAGAGTTGGGCTGGTTGTCCCATTTTTACCCTTAACGGTAAGTTCACGTCAACGGTGAGTAGTGTCACGTATCTGAGGTATTGACCCGAACCGGGACCTTGGTCCCGAGAGTCCCGAACATTCTTCCTACGCCGGCGGGACGTCCCGAAGCTCCCCCGCCCCACCCGCCCCTGAGCCCCCGTCAGTCGCGTCCCCGCCGCCTGCGCCGCCCCCGAGGGTCAGTTCGCGTACCGCAGCTCCTGGATCACCCGCCAGCGTTCCAGCACCACCTCGTACGCCCGCGCCGCACCCTCCCCGTCGCCGGCCCGCAGCGCCGCGAGCCCCTGGGCCAGCTCGGCCGCCGAGCGGTCCGCGGCCAGCCGCCGGGCCCCGATCGCGTGCACCAGCCCGCCGTAGTCCAGTTCCACCAGTGAGCGCGGGTGGAAGTCCTCCAGCCACCGCCCCACCTCCTCCGCCCCCAGCGCCAGCGGCGTGCCCCGCAACTGCTCGCGCAGCACCCGGTAGCCGCGCGCCACCCGCCGCCGGGCCTGTGCCATCGGCGTCAGGTAGAAGAGCGTCGCCGGCCGGGCCGGCTGATCGCCCCGGGCCGGCTGCGCCGGCAGGAACCGGCGGTCCTCGTCCCCGAAGGGCAGGAACCAGCGCACCGGCACCTCCCAGCGGCTGGTCAGGATCCAGGGCCGGTCGTCCGGGTGCGCGGCCCGCCAGCGGGCCTGGGCGGCCAGCGCCCGGCGCCGCACCGGCTGCGGCAGGACGGTGTCCAGCAGGGCGTCCGGCAGCGACTCGCGCAGCTCCTCCAGGGCCTGCCAGCTGCGCAGCCGGGTGGACCAGGGACAGACATAGGTGACACCGTCGACCAGGCGCACGAACGCCCGCCCGCTCTCCCGCTCGGGCAGCGCCCGAGGGGTGCGGCTGGCCAGCTCGGCGAGCGCCCCCCGCTGTGCCTCGAGCGCCGCCTCGGTGACCGGCTCGGCCGCCGATCCGGCGTCCGGCCCGCGCGCCGCCACGTACTCCTGCCAGCGGGTGCGGTCCGGCTCGGGGTAGGCCGCGAGCGGCTCGTACACCCGCAGGTGGGCGGCGTAGGGCGCCAGGACGGACGTGTGCACATCGGTCACGCCCAGCATCGTCGCACGGCCCACCGGCCCACCGGGAGCCCCCGGCCGCCGGGTGCGGGCGGATCCTGCCGCCGGGGCCCCCACGGCCCCGCCCGCGCACTACGCTTCGCGGTAGATGCCCGCACCACAGCAGCGGGCCCGCAGATACTGGAGTCACCACAGTGACCGACGTACGCACTGCATCCGTCACGCACCCCGCACCCGGCGTGCTGAGCAGGATCTTCCGTACCGAGCAGGACGGCGCCCCCGGCGACGGACACGAGCAGGTCGTGCTCTGCCACGACCGTTCCTCCGGCCTCAAGGCGATCATCGCCCTGCACTCCACCGCCCTGGGCCCAGCCCTCGGCGGCACCCGCTTCCACCAGTACGCCTCCGAGGAGGAGGCCCTGGAGGACGCCCTGCGGCTCTCCCGCGGGATGAGCTACAAGAACGCGCTGGCCGGGCTCGACCTCGGCGGCGGCAAGGCCGTGATCATCGGCAACCCGGCGGCCAAGGCCGAGGGCGGTGACAAGTCCGAGGCCCTGCTGCGGGCCTACGGCCGCTTCGTGCAGTCGCTGGCCGGCCGCTACATCACCGCCTGCGACGTGGGCACCTACGTCCAGGACATGGACATAGTGGCCCGCGAGTGCGACTACGTCACCGGCCGCTCCCCCGAGCACGGCGGCGCCGGCGACTCCTCGATCCTGACCGCCTTCGGCGTCTTCCAGGGCATGCGGGCCTCCGCCCAGGCGCGCTGGGGCCAGCCGACGCTGCGCGGCCGGCGGGTCGGCGTGGCCGGTGTCGGCAAGGTCGGCCACTACCTGGTCGGCCACCTGGTGGCGGACGGCGCGACCGTGGTCATCACGGACGTCTCCGAGGCCGCCGTCAACCGGGTCCGGGCCGCCCACCCGGACGTCGAGGTGGTCGCCGACACCCCGGCGCTGCTCGGCGCCCGGCTGGACGTCTACGCCCCCTGCGCGCTCGGCGGCGCGCTGGACGACGCGACGGTGGCCGCCCTGACCGCGGCCGGCACCTCGGTGGTCTGCGGCGCGGCCAACAACCAGCTGGCCCACCCGGGCGTCGAGAAGGACCTGGCCGACCGCGGCATCCTCTACGCGCCCGACTACCTGGTGAACTCCGGCGGGGTGATCCAGGTGGCGGACGAGATCGAGGGCTTCAACTTCGAGCGGGCCAAGAACAAGGCCACGAAGATCTTCGACACCACGCTGGAGATCTTCACCCGGGCCACCGCCGACGGGGTGCCGCCGGCCGTGGCCGCCGACCGGCTCGCCGAGCGGCGGATGCGCGAGATCAGCGCGCTGCGCACGATCCTGCTGCCGGGTGCCCGCCGGAGCTGACCCAGGATGACCGGTCCGCATCACAATGTGGAACCGGATTCACCGGATGTCCCCCGATCGGGCGCCCCGCGCGCCACGGTCGGGGGATAATCGGTCGCAGAACGACGGTCCCGGACACCCGCCGGGCACCCTGTGAATGCCCGGAATTACCCGCCCGACCAGGTGCGACCTGGCCCCGGGGGGCGACAGTGCGCGCCACGTCACACCGGCGACGTACCGTCTGACGGCGGAAACAGGTACCGTTGATGCTCCAAGGGACGGCTCTCCCGCTTCGGGCAAGCCGCTCCTGATCATGAACACGTGTCAGACTCGGGGCCGTGAGCCCCATCGTTGAGGGGGTCGACCCATGGGGCGCGGCCGGGCCAAGGCCAAGCAGACGAAGGTCGCCCGCGAGCTGAAGTACAACAGCGGCGGCTTCGACGCTAACCGTCTGTCCAGCGAGCTGGGCGTTTCACCCGTTCCTGCGATCAACCCGGAACCGGTTGAGGACGAGGACGACGAGGACGACCCCTACGCGGCGTACGCGGACTACTACGCCGACGAGGACGAGGACGAGGAGCAGGAGGCGGAAGCCGGCCATCACCAGGCCCGCCGCCGCTGACTCCACGCCCTGACCGGTTCGAGCGCCCCAGGCGCCGGGCCGGTTTTCGGCGTGCTCCCACGTTCTCCGTCGGAGCTCCGCGGCCCTGCCGCCGGGCCCCTGGAACGCGACTGCTCCCGCACCCCGGGCGGGGGCGGGAGCAGTGCGGTGTCCGGTCCGGTCAGCTCGCGTAGTCGCCGTAGAGCGCGGCGCCCTCGGTGTGCTCCGCGTCGCGGTCCACGATGTCGCCCAGCAGCCAGGCCTCCACGTCGCGGTCCTCCAGGATCGCGAGCACGGCGTCCACCGACTCCGGCGGCACCACGGCGACCATGCCGATGCCCATGTTGAGCGTCTTCTCGATCTCCAGCGTCTGCATCCGGCCGACCTGCGCGACGGTCTGGAAGACCGGCAGCGGGGTCCAGGTGCCGCGGTCCAGCCGGGCGTGCAGGCCCTCGGGGATGACCCGGGCCAGGTTGGCCGCCAGGCCCCCACCGGTGACGTGCGAGAAGGCGTGGATCTCGGTGGCCCGGGTGAGCGCCAGGCAGTCCAGCGAGTAGATCCGGGTGGGCTCGAGCAGCTCCTCGCCCAGCGTGCGGCCGAACTCGGCCACCTCGCGCTCCAGCTTCCAGCCCGCCTCGTTCAGCAGCACGTGGCGCACCAGCGAGTAGCCGTTGGAGTGCAGGCCGGAGGCGGCCATCGCGATCACCACGTCGCCCGCGCGGACCCGGTGGGCGCCCAGCAGGGCGTCCGCCTCGACCACGCCGGTGCCGGCGCCCGCGACGTCGTACTCGTCCGGTCCCAGCAGGCCCGGGTGCTCGGCGGTCTCGCCGCCGACCAGCGCGCAGCCGGCCAGCACGCAGCCCTCCGCGATGCCCTTGACGATCTGGGCGACCCGCTCGGGGTGGACCTTGCCGACGCAGATGTAGTCGGTCATGAAGAGCGGCTCCGCGCCGCAGACCACCAGGTCGTCGACGACCATGCCGACCAGGTCGTGGCCGATGGTGTCGTGCTTGTCCAGCGCGGCGGCCAGCGCGACCTTGGTGCCAACCCCGTCGGTGGCGGAGGCCAGCAGCGGGCGTTCGTAGCGCTTCAGGGCGGAGATGTCGAAGAGCCCGGCGAAGCCGCCCAGGCCGCCGACCACCTCGGGCCGGTTGGTCTTCTTCACCCACTGCTTCATGAGCTCGACGGCGCGGTCGCCCGCCTCGATGTCGACTCCGGCAGCGGCGTAGGTGGCGCCACTCTCGTTGCTGGTCACTGCTGCGGCCCTCTCGGGTCTGTGGGGGGTGAACGACAGCGGGGCCCCGATCGGGGCCCCGCCTGCGGGTACTACGGGCGGCGCAGCGCGTCGGCGGCGCCGTGGCCGCCGAGCAGGGACTGCACCCCGTCGAGGTCGGCGGCCGCGGCGGGCTTGCCCCGCACCGCCGGCTTCTGCTGGCTGCCGGCGATCTCGGCCTCCAGCAGGAGCTTTCCGAGCAGCGCCGGGTCCGGCAGCTCCATCGGGTACTCACCGTCGAAGCAGGCCCGGCAGAGCCGGTCCTTGGGCTGCTTGGTCGCCTCGATCATGCCGTCGATCGAGATGTAGGCGAGCGAGTCGGCGCCGAGCGTCTTGCCGATCTCCTCCACCGTCATCCCGTTGGCGATCAGCTCGGCCCGGGTGGCGAAGTCGATGCCGAAGAAGCACGGCCACTTCACCGGCGGCGAGGAGATCCGGATGTGCACCTCGGCGGCGCCCGCCTCGCGCAGCATCCGCACCAGGGCGCGCTGGGTGTTGCCGCGCACGATCGAGTCGTCCACGACCACCAGGCGCTTGCCGGCGATGACCTCGCGCAGCGGGTTGAGCTTGAGCCGGATTCCGAGCTGGCGGATGGTCTGGCTGGGCTGGATGAAGGTGCGCCCGACGTAGGCGTTCTTCACCAGACCGGAGCCGTAGGGGATCCCGCTGGCCTCGGCGTAGCCGATCGCGGCCGGGGTGCCCGACTCGGGAGTGGCTATCACCATGTCGGCCTCGACCGGGGCCTCGATGGCCAGCCGGCGGCCCATGTCCACCCGGGACAGGTGCACGTTGCGGCCGGCGATGGAGGTGTCGGGGCGCGCCAGATAGACGTACTCGAAGACGCAGCCCTTGGGCTTGGCCTCGGCGAACCGCGAGGTCCGCATGCCGTTCTCGTCGATGGCGATCAGCTCGCCCGGCTCCACCTCGCGGATGAAGCTGGCGCCGCAGATGTCGAGGGCGGCCGTCTCGGAGGCCACCACCCAGCCGCGCTCCAGTCGGCCGAGCACCAGCGGGCGGATGCCCTGCGGGTCACGGGCCGCGTAGAGGGTGTGCTCGTCCATGAAGACGAGCGAGAAGGCGCCCTTGACCTTCGGCAGCACCTGCCGGGCGGTCTCCTCGATGGAGAGGTCGGGGTTGCCGGCCAGCAGGGCGGTCACCAGGTCGGTGTCGTTGGTCGCGGCCGTCCGGCCGGAGCGCGAGACGTGCTCCTCTCCGGGCAGGTCGGCGACCATCGCCGCGAGTTCCGCGGTGTTGACCAGGTTCCCGTTGTGGCCCAGGGCCAACGAACCGTGAGCGGTCGCCCGGAACGTCGGCTGGGCGTTCTCCCAGACCGAGGACCCGGTGGTCGAGTAGCGGGCGTGTCCGACGGCGATATGCCCGTGCAAGGACCCCAGCGAGACCTCGTCGAAGACCTGGGAGACAAGTCCCATGTCCTTGAAGACGAGAATCTGGGAGCCGTTGCTCACAGCGATGCCCGCGGATTCCTGTCCGCGGTGCTGCAGGGCATAGAGGCCGAAGAACGTGAGCTTGGCGACCTCCTCGCCGGGAGCCCAGACACCGAAGACGCCGCAAGCGTCCTGGGGGCCCTTCTCGCCGGGAAGGAGATCGTGGTTGAGTCTTCCGTCACCACGTGGCACGCCTTCGAGTCTAGGGCAGTTGCCCCAGGCTTCCCGAACGGGGGACCGGGTGCGGTCTGGCGAAATCACCGACGACGCGCGTAGACCGAACCCCTTACCATGGCGCCCGGCCAGGCGGGGCACGGGTGGCACCCCGACCCGCGTGACCCTGCTCACCCCCGCGCCCGCCCCGCTCACCCCGCCGGCAGCAGCAGCTCCCAGGCGTCGGGGCGGGCCGTCCAGGTCCGCGCGGGCACCGGGCCGGTCAGCGCGCCGTCCGCCTCGTAGCCGAAGGTGCGCCCCGCCACCGTGACGCTGGTGGCCCGGACCCGCAGCAGCGCGCCGCCCGGACCGGCCGGCCGCACCACCACCTCGGCCACCGCGCCGCCCGCCGGCATCCGCAGCGCCACCAGCCGTACCGGACGCTGCTGACCGCCCAGCGGACGCCCGTCGGCCTCCACGCGCAGCCGACTGGCGGGTGACTCCACCTGCTCAGCCGCAATAAGTTTCGCCCATAGCGAACGCCATCCGCCCGGATGGCCGTGCCGCCGCCCGGGGATGCGCACCTCGCCCAGCACCACGCCGTCCCCGTCGTCGAGCAGCAGGCCCAGCGGCCTGGGCACCCCCGACAGCACCGCGCGGGCCGCCGCCACCGGCTCCAGCGGCACCCCCAGGGAGTGCGCCAGCGCCACCGACCGCCCCCGGCCCACCGGCACCAGTCCCAGCGGCCCGGCCGCCAACTCGCGCTGGCGGTGCAGGGCCTGTACCACCCGTTGCAGTGTCAGGTCGGAACCGACGACCACCGGGCGGCGCCGGCCCCGGTGCGAGAGCACCCGCTCCAACTCGGCCGCGCTCTCGGGCACCGCCACCTTGACGTCCGCACTCCCCGCCAGGACGTCCCGGGCGATCCGCACCGCCTCCCCGTCGGCCTCCTTCGCCGCCGGATCCAGCAGGACCAGCAGCGGCGCGTTGTCGGGTGGCCCGGAGGCGTCGGACGGCGGGGGTACGGACGTGGACTGGAACGACACGACCGGTCCTTCCTCAGGTAATCTCTCGGTGCAAGAGCCCCTTGCGCTATTGCGCCAGGGGCTTCGTCTATCTCGGGGCAGACTGCGGCCTACGCAGGATGCCCCAACCGGAAGGGGTGTACGCCTGTGCCGGCACTCGTGCTCGTTGGTGCTCAGTGGGGAGACGAGGGCAAGGGGAAGGCCACCGACCTCCTCGGCGGCTCCGTCGACTACGTCGTCCGCTACCAGGGCGGCAACAACGCCGGCCACACGGTGGTCATCGGCGACCAGAAGTACGCGCTGCACCTGCTGCCCTCCGGCATCCTGAGCCCGAACGTCGTGCCGGTGATCGGCAACGGCGTCGTGATCGACCCGGGCGTCCTGCTCTCCGAGCTGGACGGGCTCAACCAGCGCGGCATCGACACCTCCAAGCTGCTCGTCTCGGGCAACGCCCACCTGATCACGCCGTACCACCGCACCCTGGACAAGGTCGTCGAGCGCTTCCTGGGCAAGCGCAAGATCGGCACCACCGGGCGCGGCATCGGCCCGGCCTACGCCGACAAGATCAACCGGATCGGCATCCGGGTGCAGGACCTCTTCGACGAGTCGATCCTCACCCAGAAGGTCGAGGCGGCGCTGCACGACAAGAACCAGCTCCTGGTCAAGCTCTACAACCGCCGCGCGATGCCCGTCGACCTGGTGGTCGAGGAGTACCTGGGCTACGCCGAGAAGATCCGCCCGTTCCTGGCCGACACCACGCTGGTGCTCGACCAGGCGCTGAAGGCGAACAAGGTGGTCCTGCTGGAGGGCGGCCAGGGCACCCTGCTGGACGTCGACCACGGCACGTACCCCTTCGTGACCTCCTCCAACCCGACGTCGGGCGGCGCCTGCACCGGCGCCGGCATCGGTCCCACCAAGATCGACCGGGTGATCGGCATCCTCAAGGCCTACACCACCCGCGTCGGCTCGGGCCCGTTCCCCACCGAGCTGCTGGACGCCGACGGCGACGCGCTGCGCCGCATCGGCGGCGAGCGCGGTGTCACCACCGGCCGCGACCGGCGCTGCGGCTGGTTCGACGCGGTCATCGCGCGCTACGCGACCCGGGTCAACGGCCTGACGGACTTCTTCCTCACCAAGCTGGACGTGCTGACCGGCTGGGAGCAGATCCCGGTCTGCGTGGCGTACGAGATCGACGGCAAGCGCGTCGAGGAACTCCCGTACAACCAGTCGGACTTCCACCACGCGAAGCCGATCTACGAGAACCTGCCCGGCTGGACCGAGGACATCAGCAAGGCGCAGACCTTCGCCGACCTGCCGAAGAACGCGCAGGCCTACGTGAAGGCGCTGGAGGAGATGTCGGGCGCTCCGATCTCCGCGATCGGCGTGGGCCCCGGCCGGACCGAGACGATCCAGATCAACTCGTTCATCTGATCGCCCATCTGATCGCCCCGGTCCCCGGACCGTTCGCGGGCGCCCGCTCAGGTCGAGCGGGCGCCCGTCGCCGTTCCCGGCCGCCGTTGGGGCAGGTCACCGGAAGGAAGGGCGCGACCGGCCTTGACCTCAAGCTCGGTTGAGCTCGTAGCGTCGTCCCGAGTCGATCGACCGATCGGCACGACCGATTCCGGGGAGGAACCATGTCCGAGCAGCGCCTGCGGGTCGCCGTGATCACCGGCAGCGTCCGGGAGGGACGCTTCGCCCCGATCATCACGAAGTGGTTCCTGTCGCAGATCGGCGAGCACCAGGACATCGAGGTGGACGCGATCGACCTCACCGAGTTCGAACTGCCCATGGCCTTCCCGGCCTTCGGCAGCCGGCCCGCCGGCGAGGTCGCCGCCGTCTCCGAGGCCCTGCGCACCCGTCTCGGCGCGGCCGACGCCTTCGTGGTCATCACGCCCGAGTACAACCACAGCTACCCGGCCTCGCTGAAGAACCTCATCGACTGGCACAACGTCGAGTGGCACGCCAAACCGGTCGCCTTCGTCTCCTACGGCGGGCTGTCCGGTGGCCTGCGCTCGGTCGAGCACCTGCGCCCGGTCTTCGCCGAGGTGCACGCGACCACCATCCGGGACGTCGTCAGCCTCCACAACGTCTGGTCGCAGTTCGACGCGGACGGTGCGCCGAACGACCCGGCCGGCACCAACGGCGCGGCCAAGGTGATGATCGACAGGCTGATGTGGTGGGGCGAGGCCCTGCGCACCGCCCGGGCCACCAGCCCGTACACGGTCTGACGGACGGCGGATCACCCCAGGGTGCGCCGGCTCCCTCCACGAACCGGCGCACCCTGCAGCCTTCACTGTTGCACTAATGCAATAGACCGTTGCCTCTAATACAGAATCGCGTTATCTTTTCGACCGTGACTGCGAAGACCCCCGCCCCCGTCGTCCTGACCGGTACCCGCATCCGCCTGGAGCCGCTCGACCGCTCCCACGCGGCCGACCTCTTCGCGGCCGTCGGCGGTGACGAGGAGGTCTGGCGCTGGATCCCGATCCCCCTGCCGCGCACCGAACAGGACATGCTCGACGTCGTCGACCACTACCTGGACGGCTCGGACAGCCAGCCGTTCGCCGTGATCGAGTTGGCCACCGGCCGGGCCGTCGGCATCACCTGCTTCCTCGACGCCAACGCCCGCGACGAGCTGGTGGAGATCGGCGGCACGCTCTACGCCCGCTCGCTGTGGCGCACCGGAGTGAACACCGAGGCCAAGATCCTGCTGCTCACCCATGCCTTCGAGGAGCTCGGCATGGGCCGGGTGATGTGGAAGACCGACCACCGCAACGAGCGTTCGCAGGCCGCGATCCGGCGCCTGGGCGCGCAGTACGAGGGCACCTTCCGCCGCGCCCGCCGCCGCCCGGACGGCAGCTGGCGCGACAGCGTCTACTTCTCGATGCTGGCCGACGAGTGGCCCACCGCCAAGCAGCGGCTCAGCGAGCGGCTCGCGGCGGGCTGACCGGGCGGCTCGCGGCGCACTGACCGCGCGGCCGCACCGGCCCACCGCCGGCGAGCGCTCAGCCCAGGTCGAGCACCACCTTGCCGCGCACCCGTCCCGCGCCGACCAGCTCGAACGCCGTCGCCACCTCGGCGAAGGGCAGCACCGCGGCCAGCTCGACCCGCAGCTCACCGCGCTCCACCAGTTCGGTGAGCCCGAGCAGGCCCGCCCGGTCCGGCTCCACCAGGAAGCCGGTGGCCCGCCGCCCGGTGGCCTCGGCCGCCGCCACCACCTCGGCGTCGGCGCCGCCGGGGACCGCCACCAGCAGCCCGCCCGCACCCAGCACCTCGAGCGAGCGGCGCTGGTGCTCGGGATCGCCGATGTTGTCCACCACCAGGTCGACCGGCTCCACCTGCCGCTCGAACGGCCCGGCGGTGTAGTCGACCACCTCGTCGGCGCCGAGCCCGCGCAGGAAGGCGTGCTTGTCCGCGCGCGCCGTCCCGATCACGTACGCACCCCTGGCCTTGGCGATCTGCACCGCCAGGTGTCCCACCCCGCCGGCCGCCGCGTGCACGAGCACCCGCTGGCCCGGCTGCACCCGGGCGGTGTCGACCAGGATCTGCCAGGCCGTCAACCCCGCCAAGGGCAGTCCGGCCGCCTGCGGGTGGCCGAGCCCGGCCGGCTTGCGGACGAAGTGCCGCGAGGGCGCGGCGACGTACTCGGCGAAGCCGCCGGCCAGCCGCGGGAAGAGCGGCATGCCGAGCACCTCGTCCCCCACCGCCAGCGTGGTGACCCCGAAGCCGACCGCCTCCACCGTGCCGCTGACGTCCCAGCCCAGCGTGTAGGGCGGCTCCCCGTACAGCCAGGCCAGGCCCTGCCCCTGGCTGGTCTTGGTGTCCACCGGGTTGACGCCGGCCGCGCGCACCCGGACCAGCACCTCGGTGGGGCCCGGCTCGGGACGGGCGGTCCGCGCGATCCGCAGTACCTCGGGGCCGCCGAAGGTGTCCTGGGTGACGGTGTTCATCTCGTTGCTCATGGCCCCAGCCTCTCCGGCCACCGGGCGCCGGGACAGACGGCACCTCGAGGTAACCACCCGGCGGCCCCCGGAATAGCTCCGCCCGGACGAGGCGTTGGCCCCGGGCATGAGCACTCCCGCCGGCACCACCGACAGCGACCCCGCACCGGACCGCTGCCCCTGCCGACCGCTGCTCGACCGCTTCGGCGACCGCTGGTCGGTCCTGCTGCTGATCAGCCTCCAGGACGGCTCGAAGTGCCACGGCGAGCTGGCCCGCACCATCGGCGACATCAGCCGCAAGATCCTCACCCAGACCCTGCGCGGCCTGGAGCGCGACGGCCTGGTGCTGCGCACCGTGCTGGACGGCCCGGTGCTACGGGTCCGCTACGAGCTCACCGCGCTCGGCCGGAGCCTGGCCGGGCCGCTCAGCGCGATCCGCGGCTGGATGGACCTCCACCAGGAGGAGATGGAGGCCCACCAGCGCGCCTACGACGCCCGCGCCACCGACCCGGGCGTCACCGACCTGCGCCGCGCCCGCTCCGCCCGCCGGGCCACCGCGGAGCGGACGCCGACCGGTCAGGCGTCCTCGCGCACCAGGTGGTCCACGCAGACCGCGACGGCCAGGAGCAGCGGGGCGTCCGCGCCCTCCTCGATCCTGACCCCGTAGTGGTCGCGGATCCGGAACCACTTCCGGGAGATCTCGGCGATCTTGTCCCCGTGCGACTCGATCCTGTAGTCCTTGTCGACCAGGTCGCCGTGGATCTCCAGCTCCTGGCCGTCCGCGAGTTCCACGTGGTACTTGTCGCGGAACGGCGTGAACAGCTTCTTGCGCACGATGGCGACCGTCTCGCCCTCGGCGTCCTCGATCTTCATCGCGTCCCGGACCGACAGCGCCTTGTGCTTGATCACCGCCACCACCTGCCCGGCGGCGTCCTTGAGCTCGAAGGTCTCCCGGATCCGCAGCACCTTGCCGTCCACCAGGAAGGCCTTCTCGCCGTCCTCGTTCTCGATCCAGTAGTCCTCGCCGATCCCGAAGATCCGCTCCTTGACCTGGTACTTCATCACGCACTCCCAACACGGTCCGAGGTGGCTCACCGTCACCGGGGGCTACTGTGCCAGCTCCACCCACCCCAGCGGGAGCACCGCCCCCGGATCGGCCCGGCAGCGCCCCCCGACCCACGCGCGGCCGGAATGCCTCCCCGGCTCGATGGGGTTGGATACGGACATGGCTTCTCGCGCACGCGTACGTGCTCCCGAACTCGTCGGCGCCGGCGGTTGGCTCAACACCGGCGGCCGACAGCTGACCCTGGCCGACCTCCGGGGCAAGATCGTCGTCCTGGACTTCTGGACCTTCTGCTGCATCAACTGCCTGCACGTCCTGGACGAGCTGCGCGAGCTGGAGGAGAAGCACCGCGACACGGTGGTGATCGTCGGGGTGCACTCGCCGAAGTTCGTGCACGAGGCCGACCACCAGGCGGTGCTGGACGCGGTGGCCCGCTACGAGGTCGAGCACCCGGTGCTGGACGACCCGCAGCTCGTCACCTGGAAGCAGTACGCGGTGCGGGCCTGGCCGACGCTGGTGGTGGTCGACCCGGAGGGGTACGTGGTCGCGCAGCACGCGGGCGAGGGGCACGCGCACGCGATCGAGCGGCTGGTGGGCGAGCTGGAGGCCGAGCACGCCGCGAAGGGCACCCTGCGGCGCGGCGACGGTCCCTACGTGGCGCCCGAGCCGGTGGCCGGGGCGCTGAAGTTCCCGGGCAAGGCCGTGCGGCTGCCGGGCGGGACCTACCTGGTGGCCGACTCCGGGCACCACGGCCTGGTCGAGCTGGCCGAGGACGGCGAGAGCGTGCTGCGCCGGATCGGCGACGGGACGCGCGGGCTGCTGGACGGCCCCGCGGACCTCGCCCGGTTCAGCGAGCCGCAGGGCCTGGCGCTGGTGCCCGAGGGCCTCGGCCTCGGCTACGACGTGGTGGTGGCCGACACGGTCAACCACGCGCTGCGCGGGGTGCGGCTGGCGGACGGCGCGGTGACCACGCTGGCCGGCACCGGCCGGCAGTGGTGGCAGGGCTCGCCGACCGAGGGGCCGGCCCTGGCGGTGGACCTCTCCTCGCCGTGGGACGTGGCCTGGTTCGACGGCCGGTGCTGGATCGCGATGGCCGGGGTGCACCAGCTCTGGGCGTTCGACCCGGCCACCGGGACCGTCGCGGTGGCCGCCGGCACCACCAACGAGGGCCTGGTGGACGGCCCGGTGGCAGAGGCGTGGTTCGCGCAGCCGTCGGGCCTGGCGGTGTCGGCCGACGGCGAGCGGCTCTGGGTGGCCGACTCGGAGACCTCGGCGCTGCGCTGGGTTTCACGTGAAACACAGTCCGTGCACAGTGCGGTCGGCACCGGGCTCTTCGACTTCGGCCACCGGGACGGCGCGGCCGGGCAGGCGCTGCTGCAGCACCCGCTGGGTGTCACCGTGCTGCCCGACGGCTCGGTCGCCGTGGCCGACACCTACAACCACGCGCTGCGCCGCTTCGACCCCGCCACCGGCGAGGTCAGCACGCTCGCCACCGACCTGCGCGAGCCCTCGGGCGCGGTGCTGGTGGGCGAGGACATCGTGGTGGTGGAGTCGGCCCGGCACCGGCTGACCCGGCTGCGGCTGCCCGAGGAGGCGGTCCGGGTGGAGTCGGTCGCCCACCGCACCCAGCGGGCCGCCACCGAGGTGGCGCCGGGCGCGCTCCGCCTCGACGTGGTCTTCACCGCCCCCAGCGGCCAGAAGCTGGACGAGCGCTACGGTCCCTCGACCCGACTGCTCGTCAGTTCCACCCCGCCCGAGCTACTGGTCTCCGGCGCCGGCGCGGACAGCGCGCTCTCCCGCGAGCTGGTGCTCAACGGCGCGCTGACGGAGGGTGTGCTGCACGTCTCCGCGATGGCGGCGTCCTGCGACGACGACCCGGCGATCGAGTACCCGGCCTGCCACGTCCACCAGCAGGACTGGGGCGTGCCGGTGAAGCTGGTGGCCGGAGGGGCGAGCCGGCTGCCGCTGGTGCTGGCGGGCATGGAGTAGTCGGCGGACCCGGAGCAGCCGGCCGACCCGGAGTGGCCGGCGCCCGCCCACCGCGGCGCCCGCCCACCGCGCGGCCGCGCCCCGGATCCCCGGGGCGCGGTGGCCGCGGCTCAGCCCTCCAGGAACGCCTTGATCGCGCTGGCCAGCAGGTACGGGTCCTGCGCCCCGCACAGCTCGCGCGCCGAGTGCATGGAGAGCGCCGCGATGCCGCAGTCCACCGTCGTGATCCCGAGGCGGGCCGCGGTGATCGGCCCGATCGTCGTGCCGCAGGGCATCGCGTTGTTGGAGACGAAGGTCTGCCACGGCACGCCGGCCTTCTCGCAGGCCGCCGCGAAGACCGCGCGCCCGACACCGTCGGTCGCGTAGCGGTTGTTCACGTTGACCTTGAGGATCGGCCCGCCGTTGGGCACCGGGTGGTGGCCCGGCTCGTGCCGCTCGGCGTAGTTGGGGTGCACGGCGTGGCCCATGTCCGAGGAGAGGCAGACCGTGCCGGCCAGCGCCCGGGCGCGGTCCTCGGTGCTGCCTCCCCGCGCGTAGACACTGCGGTCGAGCACGTTGCCGAGCAGCGGCCCCTGCGCGCCGGTGTCCGACTCGCTGCCGGTCTCCTCGTGGTCGAAGGCGGCCAGCACCGGGATGTACGGCAGCTGGTCGGCGGCCCCGCCGGTGACCGCGGCGGCCAGTGCGGCGGTCGCGGCGTGCACCGAGAGCAGGTTGTCCAGGCGGGGTGCGGCCAGCAGCTCGCGCTCGCGCCCCAGGTACGACGGCGGCTGGACGTCATGGGTCATCAGATCCCAGCCCACCAGCTCAGCGGCGTCCACACCGGCGCGCTCGGCGACGTAGGACATCAGGCCACCCTCGTCCACCGGACCGAGGCCCCAGATCGGGGTCAGGTGGCGCTGCTTGTCCAGCTTCAGTCCGTCGTTCACCTGACGGTCGAGGTGGATCGCCAGCTGCGGCACGCGCAGCAGCGGCTCGTCCAGCTGCACCAGCCGCGTCGACCCGTCACGCAGCACCAGCCGGCCGGACAGCCCCAGGTCCCGGTCCAGCCAGGTGTTCAGCGGCACGCCGCCGTAGATCTCCACCGCCACCTGGCGCCAGCCCGCCGACCCGGTGTCCGGCACCGGCTTGACCCGCAGGTTGGGCGAGTCGGTATGGGTGCCCACGACCCGGTACGGCGTGTGCGGCTGCGCCGAGCTCGGCACGTACCAGGCGATCAGCGCCCCGCCCCTGATGACGTACCGTCCGCCGGCGGTGCCCTCCCACCCGTCGGTCTCGGCGACCTGCCGGAAGCCCGCCTTCTCCAGTCGCTCGGCCGCACCGGCCACCGCGTGGTACGGGGAGGGTGCCGCGGCCAGATAGGCGATCAGGTCGTCGGTGTGGGTCCGGTCGAAGTAGACCGGGCGTTCGGCGGTCGACATGCTGCTCCTGGGTCGAGGGATTGCGGAGAGCCGGTGGGGAGGGGCTTCCCACCCGAGCATATGCCCGTACACCGACAGGACGGTCAAGACTTGGTCATGCTCGCGCAACCCACCCCACCGCCCCGTGGGGCCGCCGTACGGGCCCCGGATCGGTTTCGTGTCCGACCGTTCGCCCTTCCGCCCCGCGGTGCACCGGGGTCGCGCCGCGCCCGGGGCGCCCTGACGTGCCGTCGAGCGCCACTGCCGTCGAGCGCCGGCGCCGCGCGGCGGCGGGGGCGCGCCCCGGCCGCAAAGCCCTGTGGGGCCCGGCGCGTGCCGGGCCCCACAGGGCTGAGGGTGTGTCAGGCGGTCTGTCGGTGGAGCGAGGCGGCTAGAACGCCTCCTCCGCCAGCTCCATGATCCCCAGGTCGACGTTCTCGGCGATCAGGCGCTGCGCGCTGACCGTCGGCAGGACGGTGCCGGCGAAGAGGCGGGCCGCGGCGACCTTGCCCTGGTAGAACGGGACGTCCTTGGCGCTGGCGCCCGCCTCCAGCTTGGCCAGCGCGACGGCGGCCTGGCGCAGCAGCAGCCAGCCGACCACCACGTCGCCGGAGACCATCAGCAGGCGGGTGGTGTTGAGGCCCACCTTGTGCATGTTCTTGACGTCCTGCTCGACCGCGGAGAGGTCGTTGAGCAGCTTGCCGACGATCGCCTCGAGGTCACCGGCGGCCTTGGCGAGGTGCTCGCGCTCGGCGGCCAGGGCGTCGCCGCCCTCGCCCGCGCCGAGGAACTTCTGGATCTGCTCGGAGACCGCGGTCAGCGCCTGGCCGCCGTCCTTGACGATCTTGCGGAAGAAGTAGTCCAGGCCCTGGATCGCGGTGGTGCCCTCGTAGAGGGTGTCGATCTTGGCGTCCCGGATGTACTGCTCGATCGGGTACTCCTGCAGGAAGCCGGAGCCGCCGAAGGTCTGCAGCGACTGGGCGAGCTGCTCGTAGGAGCGCTCCGAGCCGTAGCCCTTGACGATCGGCAGCAGCAGGTCGTTCAGGCGCTCGGCGGCCTCGTCGCGCTCGCCACGCAGGCGGGCGGCGAGCAGGTCGTCCTGCACCGAGGCGGTGTAGAGGACCAGGGCGCGCATGCCCTCGGCGTACGCCTTCTGGGTGAGCAGCGAGCGGCGGACGTCCGGGTGGTGCGTGATGGTGACGCGCGGCGCGTTCTTGTCCAGGAAGTTGGCGATGTCGGCGCCCTGCACGCGCTCCTTGGCGTACTCCAGCGCGTTCAGGTAGCCGGTGGAGAGGGTGGCAATGGCCTTCGTGCCGACCATCATCCGGGCGAACTCGATGATCTTGAACATCTGGCGGATGCCGTCGACGCTCTCGCCGACCAGCCAGCCCTTGGCGGGGTGCTTGGCGCCGAAGGTCATCTCGCAGGTGTTCGAGGCCTTCAGGCCCATCTTGTGCTCGACGTTGGTGGCGTAGACGCCGTTGCGCTCGCCGAGCTCGCCGGTCTCCCAGTCGAAGTCGAACTTGGGGACGATGTACAGGCCCAGGCCCTTGGTGCCCGGCTTGCCGCCCTCGGGGCGGGCCAGCACCAGGTGGATGATGTTCTCGGACATGTCGTGCTCGCCCGAGGTGATGAAGCGCTTCACGCCCTCGATGTGCCACGAGCCGTCGGCCTGCTTGATCGCCTTGGAGCGGCCGGCGCCCACGTCCGAGCCGGCGTCCGGCTCGGTGAGCACCATGGTGGCGCCCCAGAGGCGGTCGGTCATCAGCTTGGCGATCTTCTTCTGCTCCTCGGTGCCCTCGTCGTAGACGACGCCGGCGAAGGCCGGACCGGAGGAGTACATCCAGATCGCCGGGTTGGAGCCGAGGATCTGCTCGGCGTAGGCCCAGATCAGCGAGGACGGCGTGACCTGGCCGCCGATCTCCTCGGGGATGCCCAGACGCCACCACTCGGCGCCCATGTAGGCGTCGTAACTCTTCTTGAAGGAGGCCGGGATCGGGGCGGTGTTGGTCTCCGGGTCGAAGACCGGCGGGTTGCGGTCGGCGTCCGTGAAGGAAGCGGCGAGGTCGTTCTCGGCCAGGCGCGAGATCTCGCTGAGGATGTTCTTCGCGGTGTCGACGTCCATGTCGGCGAACGGACCGGTGCCGTACACCTGGTCGCGGCCGAACACCTCGAAGAGGTTGAACTCCACGTCCCGCAGGTTGGACTTGTAGTGACCCATGACCGTATCTCCGGTTCGTCGCTTCCGGGTGCGCGTTCCGTTCCGGACGCCCCCTACCCGCCAGTACACCTCATGATGCTACCGGGTAGTAACTTATTCAACCCCTTCGCCGTTAATCCGGCGTGAACGTAGTCACGTCCCGACAGCTCCATCCCACCTCAGCTTGTCCGGATCGGCCGCCGCACAAGCCCGCCCCGGCCCGCTAGCCTGTCCGTGTGTACGGCTATGAGCAGAGCGCGCCCGGCGCGAACGGCGGCTACCCCGGCGACCCCTACCAGCAGGCGGGTCAGGCCGGCATGGGCGGCGGCTACGGGCAGCCCGGGTACGACGCCGCGGCCGGCGGGGCGGCAGGCTACGGCGGACAGTCGCAGGCCGCCGGACAGTCGCTGTACCCCGAGCCCTCGCCGCCCTCACTGGCGGACGCCGTGCGCGCCTTCACCACCGGCTCGATGCCGGTCGAGGACTTCCAGGCCATCTTCATCACCTCCAAGGTGCACTGCCCGCGCGGTGAGCGGCCGGGCTTCCTGGCGCTGCACAACACGCCGACCCCGGTGATCCCGATGTTCAGCTCACTCAAGGAGCTGCGGCGCTACGCGGGCAAGGAGTCCAAGTACTTCTCGGTCTCCGGCGCCGAGGTGCTGGACCTGCTGCCGACCGGCTACGGCTTCGCCCTCGACATGGAGGGCGAGCACCGGATGGTCTTCGACGCCAAGGCCGTGGAGCAGATGGTCGACTTCACCATGCGGCGGATGTACGGCTGAGCCGGGCGCTCCGGTTTGAGGCGGCCGCTCTCGTTTTGGAGCAGTGCTCTCGTTTTGGATCGGCGCTCTCCTCATAGAGCGGCGCTCTTGTCATAGGACGCCGCTCTCACCTCCACCTCCCCCGACCCGTTCCCCTTCGTGCACCGCTCCGCGCGCACATCGTTGAAACTTCAACTTGCTTCTTGTTGAGGATTGAACTAATCTCACGGATGTAGGCCAAAGAACCCCCGAAGGAGGCCGACATGCCCGCCGTGACCGTCGAGAACCCGTTGACCCTTCCCCGCGTCGCCACCCCCGACCCCACCGTCACGGTCGCCCGGCCGGTCCTGGCGGTGTCCACCGCACTCGAGGGCTTCGAAGGCGAGGGCTTCCCGGTCCGCCGGGCCTTCGCGAAGATCAACCAGAAGTACCTGGACCCGTTCATCATGATGGACCAGATGGGCGAGGTGGACTACGCGGCCGGCGAGCCCAAGGGCACCCCCTGGCACCCGCACCGCGGCTTCGAGACCGTCACCTACATCATCGACGGCACCTTCGTGCACCAGGACTCGCACGGCGGCGGCGGCGTGATCACCGACGGCGACACCCAGTGGATGACGGCCGGCTCCGGCCTGCTGCACATCGAGACCCCGCCGGAGTCGCTCGTGCTGTCCGGCGGCCTCTTCCACGGTCTCCAGCTCTGGGTGAACCTGCCCGCCGTGGACAAGATGATCGCCCCGAAGTACCAGGACATCCGCGGCGGCAGCGTCAAGCTGCTCGCCTCCTCCGACGGCGGCGCGCTGCTGCGCCTGATCGCCGGCGACCTCGCCGGCCACCAGGGCCCCGGCGCCACCCACACTCCGATCACCATGATCCACGTCTCCGTGAACCCCGGCGCCGAGGTCACCCTGCCCTGGCGCTCCGACTTCAACGCCCTGGCGTACGGCCTGGCCGGCAGCGGCTCGGCGGGTTCGGACCGGCGTCCGTTCCACATGGGCCAGGCCGT
Source organism: Kitasatospora nipponensis (assembly GCF_039528135.1). Lineage (NCBI taxonomy): Bacteria > Bacillati > Actinomycetota > Actinomycetes > Kitasatosporales > Streptomycetaceae > Kitasatospora > Kitasatospora nipponensis. The sequence goes on from NZ_BAAALF010000071.1 coordinate 20,290, forward strand.
CGTCTTCGGCGACGGCGACTCCCTCACCATCCGGGCCGACGAGACGCAGGACTCCCGCAACGCCAACTTCGAGGTCGTCCTCCTCGGTGGCGAGCCCATCCGCGAACCGGTCGCCCACTACGGCCCGTTCGTGATGAACAGCCACCGCGAACTCCAGCAGGCGATGGACGACTTCCACGCCGGCCGGCTGGGCACCATCCCCACCGGCGCCAACTGATCGCACGCCGGAGCGGCGGAGTCGGGCCCCGACTGCGCCGCTTCGGCCTGCCCGACGCGGGCGGGTGCGCGCGAATTCGGGTGCCCCGGCCCGGAAGGGCGTGCGAGCATCGGCGGATGACCGGCACCGAGGAACTGCTCCCCGCCGACCTGATCGGCAGGCGACTGCTGCGGGTGACCACCTCCTGGCACCACGACGCCGCGAACGACGCCACACTGCTGCACCTGTGGCTGCACCTGGAGGGCCTGGGCCCGGTCCGGGTCCACACGCCCGGAACCGGCCTGTCCCTGACGGTCGACCAACCCCACGAGCCGTACTCGATGGCGGAGTACGGCAACGTCTCGGTGCTGGACGACTCACCCGAGACCCCGGTGACCCGGTTCGTCGGCCGGCAGATCCGCTCGGTCCGGGAGATCCGCTACCGGGACGGCCGCGTCGACTTCGCCGCCGGCCTCACGCTCCTGTTCCCCGACGGGAGCGTTCGCCTGCTCGCCCTGGACGACGAACTCGTCGTCGCCCACGACCAGCACCTCGGCGCTGTCGAGGCCCACCTGGACGAGGACGTGACCATCGCGCGGGCGGTGCAGACCTGCGGGGGCTGCCCCGCGCAGTGGGACGCCTGGACCACCGGCGGCCAGTACCTGTACCTGCGCTACCGCCACGGCCAGGGCAGCGTCGAGGCGTTTCCGAGCGAGGACCCCGTCCACTGGGGCGGCGAGGGCCCCGGGCTGCGGTCGGCCTGGGACGACGGGACCAGCGGCGGAGAGATCGACCTCACCGACTTCCTCGCGATGGCCGGCCTGCACCTGGCCCCGGACGCCGAGGTCCACCCCTACCGGTAGGGGGTGGGGTAAACCGAACCTCGCAAGTGTCGTGCTGCCACCATCGCGGCGTTCTGCCTGCTCAGGGAGGCTTGAGCCAATGGATCCCGGGCAGTCGGAATCCCATGGGACACGCAGGGGGATGGCCGTCATGTCCGTTCTGACTCAGCAGCACCAGGTCTCGCAGGTCTCCGCGCCGGCTCTGAGCGAGCGCTCCACGGGTCGACCGGCCGCCGTGCTCCGGTTCGTGGTCGGCACCTTCGTTCGCGGGGCCACCGCCCTGCCGCTGGCCGTGGCCGCCGTGCCGATGGCACTCACCGGGTCGGGCCGGCGGGCCGCCCGCGCTCAACAGGCCGTGATCCGGCGGTTCTCGCCGCACCGGGCCGGCCCGGTGCGACCGACCGGGAACCCGCTGCGGGTGGTCACGCACAGCCTGCTGGTCGCGATCCCGGCGCTGGCCTCGTTCGTCGCCGTCGGGCTGGCGCTCTTCGGAGTCGGCTCGGGCTACCTGTACTTCCTGCGCTCCGACGCCAACTTCGCCCTGGGACACCCCTTCAGTACGGACCACCGCTTCGATCACGCCTGGGGCGGGCCGACCCTGGTGGGCGCCTGGTTCGCCCACTCCTGTGTCGCCTTCGGGATACAACTGGCGGCCCTGGGGCTGGTGCACCTCCTCACCGCCGCCCAGGACCGCCTCACCCGTCGCCTCCTGACCGCACCCACCCGCTGACGTGACGAGAACGGTTACCCCCGCCACAAAGAAGTAGTGACACCTCGTCAGCGTCTCCCTGTCACGGCGGCGCGCCTCGCTGGACACCCCGAGGCGGGTGACACAGGCTGACCTGGATCAGAGACAGGCCGAGGCGGGGGACACCATGACAGGCGCGGGTACAGGCACAGGCAACGGGAGCGATGGCACGGTGGCCGTGGTCACCGGCGGCAACCGCGGGATCGGTCTGGAAGTCTGCCGCCAACTCGCCGCGCTGGGGCAGCGGGTGGTGCTGACGGCGCGCGATCCGGCGAAGGCCAGGGCGGCAGCCGCACAACTCCGGGCGGAGGCGGGGGCAGAAGCCGCGCTCGAGGCCTTCCCGCTGGATGTCACCAGCGACCGGGGAGCGGAGGCACTGGCCACCCACCTCACCGAGCGGTACGGCCGGGTCGACGTCCTGGTCAACAACGCGGCGATCACCTACGACACCTGGCAGCGCACCTCCACCGCCGACCTCGGCACCGTCCGCTCCGCCGGCGAGACCAACCTGTACGGCCCCTGGCGGGTCACCCAGGCTCTGCTTCCCCTGCTGCGCGCCTCGCGGCGGCCGCGCGTGGTCAACGTGTCCAGCGGCGCGGGCGCCTTGGCGGACCTGGGCGCCGGCACTCCCGCCTACTCGATCACCAAGCTCGCGCTGAACGGCCTGACCCTGATGCTCGCCCGCGAGCTCGATTCGGAGGGGATCCTGGTCAACGCGGTCTGTCCCGGCTGGGTCGCCACGGACATGGGCGGAGCGGGCGGGCGCCCGGTGGCCGAGGGCGCGGCGGGCGTGGTCTGGGCCGCCACCCTCCCCGAGGGCGGCCCGACCGGCGGCTTCTTCCGCGACGGCCGGCCGATCCCCTGGTGAGGACCACACCCGGCGGCGTCCACCGGGGACTTCCAGCAGGCGACGGCAACCACCCGACACCGGCGCGGCCACCCCACAGCCGGCGTCGCCCGGCTTCGGGGTGACCGCGGACTTGAGGTGACCGCAGGTTCGGGGTGACCGCCGGCCGAGGGTGGACCCGGCGGGGCCGCTACGACCCGATGAGCTGCGTCTTCTCCGCCCGGGGCGTCAGGTAGCGCACGGCACCGGCCGTCACCAGCGCCAACAGCAGCGCCTCGACGCCGTAGGTGAGGATCGGGCCCAGCCAGATGACGGGCACCTCCAGGTTCGGCACCCGCGCCACGGTCAACAGGTAGAGCGCCACCGGCAGGGTGACGAGCCCCACGGCGACCGGCAGCAGCCGGGACCAGCGCAGCGCCCCCAGGGTGAGAAGGCCGAGCGAGAGACCGACCACGCCCCAGAGCTCGACGGAGTCCAGGGAGTTCAGGTGCCACTGGTTCTGCGACGCGGAGGCGGCCAGGACCACCAGGGGTACCAGCAGGGCGCGCGGGCGACGGGTCGCGGGCGTCCCGAGCAGGTCCCTCGGCGCCGCGAACACCATCAGGGCCCAGATCAGCGCGGGCCCGACCGTCTCGACGAAGTAGTCCGCGTCGCTGAGTTGGAGGAAGAGGTCGAGACGGAACGCGAGGAAGGCGGGGTAGAGCAGCCAGTCGAAGGCCACCGCCTGGGCCACCGCGGCGAGCACACTCAGCCCGACCAGCGGCCGGACCAGGCCCCACCGGCCCAGCACCGCGGCGACCGCGGCCAGCAGCCACAGGATGCCGGTGGCGGCCCAGAGGATCACGAACCAATGGCCCGCGGCCGGGTTGTCGGCGCTCGCCTGGGTCATCGAGGCCCAGGTGTTACCGAGTTGGAAGGGCATCCGCACCACTCGGCCCACCCCGGCGGCCAGCGCCAGCGGCGCGGCCACCGCCATCAGGCGCCCGCCGACGCCGGCGGCGGTCAGACCGCCGCGCACCCGCAGACCGTAGCCGGCGATGCCCACCAGCTCGCGGGCGGCAACCAGCCGACCGCCGTGCGCGGTGGAGTCGGCGTAGACGGCCGCCATCTCCTCGGCCCGCTCCGCACGGTAGCCGGCCGGGTAGAGACGCAGGGCCAGGCGCAGGGCCCGCGAGGCGGCCGGCTCCCGATCGCCGGTGCTGCCGCCGTGGTCGCTGCCGCTGTGGGAGCCGCCGGCGCTGTCGCTGTCGTGCTGGTTCATGCGAAGGCCCCCCCGGCCTCGGTACGGATCACGGTCGCGGTCAGGCGCCGGGTGGCCTCGGTCGCGATCGCACGCAACCGCTCCGCCTCGGCGGCCAGTTCGGCGCGGCCGGGCTCGGCGAGCGCATAGGTGCGGCGGGCCCGCCCGTCGACCACCTCATCGCTCTCGACCCGGATCAGGCCTTCCTGGAGCAGCCGGTCCAGCGCGCTGTAGAGCGTGCCGGTCCGCATGGTCACCCGCCCGTGGGAGATCGCGGAGATCTCCTGGATGAGCGCATAGCCGTGCCTGGGGGCGTCGGCCAGCGCGGTGAGCAGGAGCAGCGTCGGCTCCTGCATGGAGCGCTTTGTCATGCGCCTAGATATATCGCTCATCGGCATATGTAGTCCATAGGCCGGACTGCTCGATCCGTGCCGCATCAGCCGGCCGGTGCGGCGAGTCGTGGTGATCCGTCAGGTGGCCGGGTCGGCCACGCTGTCCGCGCCGGCCTCGGGGTGACCGGCCGGCCGGCGCAGGAGTGAACGGCCCCGGTCGCCGTGACGACCCGGGCGTGGAACGTCCAACGCTTCAGAGGCGGGTGGATCAGAGGCGGGCGTGCAGCGCGGTCGCGTCGTCCTGGGCCTTGCCGCGCGGCCAGCGCTCGCAGCGCGGATCGCTCGCCTCGGCCTCCCGCACCCGTGCGATCAGCGCGCCCGGACCGGCGTCCGCCATCAGTCGCAGGGCGGCCGGCCAGTCCCCCAGCCCGAAGCCGGTGTAGCGGGCGGCGCCGTCGGTGACCGCGGCCAGCGCCCGCAGGCTGTCCCAGCGCACGAAGCCGGTCTCGGCGTGCCCGGCGGCCTTCGGCACGGCCGCGGCGATCCACGGCCCGCGCCCGGTGTTGCGCACCGCCCGGACCGCCAGCGCGTACCGCAGGTGCAGCGCGGCCCGCTCGGCGCTGCCCGGCTCGGCCTGCCACACCGCCCGGCGCAGTTCCTCGCCGTCGGGGAAGGGCTGGTTGTCGCCCAGCACCCGGGGCACCCCGTTCTTCGGTTCGAGCACCAGCAGCGAGTCGCCGAGCACCAGGTACTCCAGCGAGCCGCCGTGCCGGCGGGCGGCCACCACCATGGCGGCGGGGGTGTTGGGATGGGCCAGGTCGCAGCGCGCGCCGTGCAGGGCGGCGGTCTCCGCGATCGCGTCGGCCAGGCACTCGGCGATGTCGCGGTCCGGCCGGTCGGTGAGCCGGGACAGCAGGTGCACGCCCAGTCGGCGCACGTACCAGGCCGTGCCGTGCCGGCAGCCCGAGTCCATCCCCACCGGTGAGCTGGAACCGTCCAGCAGCACCACGGCCTCCGGCGAGGCCGCCGCGAAGTCCTCGCTCTCGCGGTCCGGTTGCCGGGCCTGTCCCGCCAGTTGTACCTGCATCCCGCCAGTGTGCGCTGCGCGCGGCGGCCGCGGACAGGGCTCGGCCCAGGTTCCCCCGTACGGGTCGGCAGCGGGGTCGGCGCGGGCGCGCGGTGGCAGCGGTGCACCGCTTCCCATAGCGTCACAGAACGGAACTATTCGCCGCTGGCGGCGGCCCGCCCGGGCCGCGGATTGGGGACCTCTCATGTGGTGGCAGTGCATCGTGCTGGTCGTGGCCTCGTTCTTCTTTCCGACCCTGGCGCTGCTGTACTTCATCGGCGGCCCGTACTACCGCGACCGGCCGCGCTCGGCGCAGGAGCGACCGCAGGGCTCCGGACAGCGGCGCTGACCGGGGCCCACTGACGCCCTGGCGCAGGCGCGACGTGACACAGTGGCACCAGCACGACCGTGGCACCGGCACGCGGTGGCAGCACCGCACGGTGACCGGCACGACGTGCACGACCCGCAGCCAGCCCCGTCCAGGAGGTCCCCATGAGCAACAGCGACGCAGCAGCGGTGGAGAACGGCGAGAGCGCCGAGACACCCGCCGCCGCCCAGGACGACGTGAAGGCGAAGTTCCTGGCCGCACTGGAGCGCAAGCACGGCGTCAAGAGCGACGGCGCGGGCGGCGGCCCGGGCGGCGACTCCAAGATCCACGGCGCCCACGCGGCCGCCGGTGGCAAGCGCACCTTCCGCCGCAAGAGCGGCGGCTGATCCGCCGGCCGCGGAGCGGGCGGCCACGGATCGCGGTCGCCGAACGGCCGGCCGGCGACCCCCGGGAAACCCCGGGGCGAGCCGACCGCCCGCGGGTCAGCCGGCAGGGGTGGTGCGCACGACGCGCACCGCCCCTGCCGTCGGTCAGGCCCCGAGCACGGGCCGCGGCGGCGTCCAGTGCGGCACCCGGCCGAGCAGGGCGAGCGCGCGGTCGAACGGCGGCTGGTCCGGGCGGCCGGCCAGCCCCGGCCCGAACGCCCGGCCCGGCCCGCGGTCCTGCGCCCCGCCGGGGACCTGCTCGGCGACCCGCAGCAGCAGCGCGGCCAGCGGCTGCGGGCACTCCAGCGGCACGCCGACGGCCGCCGCGACGTCCCAGGCGTGCACCAGGGTGTCCAGCAGGTGGAAGGCGATCGCCCGCTCGGCGGGGAAGTCCTGCTCGGTGCTGATCTCCGGCAGCGCGAACGGCCGCCCCTGGTCGGCCGCGTCCGCGAAGGAGACGACCAGTTCGCGGGCCGAGTCGGCGAAGCCGGCCAGCGCGGCCAGCGCCGCACCCGGGCCCTGCTCGAACCGGTGGTCGGCCCAGACCTCCGGACGCGCGCCGCTCCCCCGGGCGGCCGCCGCGAAGCCGTACTGCTGGCCGACCACGTGCTCCAGCAGCCGGCGCAGCGTCCAGCCGGCGCAGGGGGTGGGCAGTTCGAGCTGCTCGGCACGGACCGCGGCCACGATCGGTGCGGCGAGCGCGAGCGCGTCGGCGTGCGAGCGGACCAGGGTGCGGGCGAGGGACGTGCCGGGTGCGGTACGGGCGGGCATGGGCGCCTCCGTTCAGGTGATGCCCCGTCAGGGCTTCCTGTGCGGATGCTAGCACGGGTGACAGCACGATCGTTCGGACAGTTTTGAGGGCCGGGCCGTGGCCCCACCCCGTTCGGTCCCCCACCCCCGCCGTCCCCCCGCCGTCAGCCGGCGGGCAGCAGCGACTCGTCCGCCGACTCCGAGCGCAGCAGCAACAGCACCGAGCGCCGGGCCCGGTCGTAGGGCCCGTCCTGCCCGTGCAGCAGCGACAGCGCGTTGGCGTACTCCAGGAAGCTGCTGAACTCGAAGGCCAGCTGCTCCAGGTCCGCGTCCGCGCGCAACTCCCCGCTCGCGGCGGCCGCCTGACACATCTCCAGCACCGTCCGGTGCCAGGCCAGGCTGCTGGCGGCCAGCGCGTCGCGGACCCGGCCGGGCCGGGCGTCGAACTCGGCGCCGACCGCGTAGAAGAAGCAGCCGCCCGCGAAGACCCGGGTGCGCGAGTACTCCAACCAGCGCAGACAGAGCTCCCAGAGCTGCCCCACACCGGCCGGCAGCCGGCGGACCGGCTCGATCACCACCTCGACGTAGATCCGCTGGGCGGCCCGCACGGTGGCCAGTTGCAGCTCCTCCTTGGAGCCGAAGAGCGCGAACACCCCGCTCTTGCTCAGCTCCAGCTCGGCGGCCAGCCGGCCCAGCGAGAGCCCGTCCAGCCCCTCCACCGAGGCGATCGAGACCGCCCGGCCCAGCACCGTGCGCCGGGTCTCGTTGCCCTTCTGGATCCGCCCGTCCTGGATCCGCCCGTCCTGGACCTGTCCGTCCTGGTCCAGATCGCCCTGGAGCCGCCCGCCCTGCACCAGGCCGCCGGTCGAGGAGATCGCGGCGGATCGGGTCCTGGTCTCCACCCCGGATACGGTCCTCGGATCGGTCACTGCCCACCACCGTCTTCGATGCCACTGTCCCTGTGACTGCTTTCCCGTCAGCGTAAAGCCTGGTACGGATGGTGCGGCACCGCGCACACCCCACACCCTCAGGAGCCCCGATGCCCGCCAGCACCCCCCGCCCGGGTGGACCCGACCCGATCGACCTGCTCGCCGTCGGCGAACTCCTCACCGAGGAGGAGCGGTTGATCCAGGCCACGGTGCGCCGGTTCGCCGACGACCGGATCCGCCCGCAGATCGCCGACTGGTTCGAGCGGGGCGCCTTCCCGGTGCGCGAACTCGCCCCCGAGCTCGGGAAACTGGGACTGCTCGGGATGCATCTGGACGGCTACGGATGCGCCGGCGCATCCGCCGTCGCGTACGGGGTCGCGTGCCTGGAGCTGGAGGCCGCCGACTCGGGGCTGCGCAGCTTCGTCTCGGTGCAGGGCTCGCTCGCGATGCGCGCGATCCACGCCTTCGGCTCCGAGGAGCAGAAGCAGCAGTGGCTGCCGGACCTCGCGGCCGGCCGGGCGATCGGCTGCTTCGCGCTGACCGAGCCGGACTTCGGTTCCGACCCGGCCAACATGCGCACCACCGCCCGGCGCAAGGGCGAGGACTGGGTGCTCTCCGGCAGCAAGATGTGGATCACCAACGGCAGCGAGGCCGACGTCGCGGTCGTCTGGGCGCAGACCGAGCAGGGCGTGCGCGGCTTCCTGGTCCCGCGCGGTGCGCGCGGGTTCACCGCCACCGACGTGCACGGCAAGCTGTCGCTGCGCGCCTCGGTCACCAGCGAGCTCGCCTTCGACGAGGTGCTCCTGCCGGCGAACGCCGTCCTGCCCGGGGTGAGCGGCCTGCGCGGGCCGCTCTCCTGCCTCAACGAGGCGCGCTACGGCATCCTGTGGGGCACCGTCGGGGCCGCTCGCGACTGCTACCAGGCGGCGCTGGAGTACGCGAAGGGCCGGGTGCAGTTCGGCCGGCCGATCGCCGCCTTCCAGCTCACCCAGGAGAAGCTGGTCGAGATGGCGCTGGAGCTGGAGAAGGCCTACCTGGTCGCCTGGCGGATCGGCCGCCTCAAGGAGGAGGGCCGCGCCCGGCCCGCCCACGTGAGCTTCGGCAAGCTCAACAACGTCCGCACCGCGCTGGAGATCGCCCGCAGCGCGCGCACCGTGCTGGGCGCCAACGGCATCACCACCGCCTACCCCGTGCTGCGGCACGCCAACAACCTGGAGTCGGTGCTGACCTACGAGGGCACCAGCGAGATCCACACCCTGATCCTGGGCGAGGCCATCACCGGCGAGGCCGCCTACCAGTAGCGGCCGACCGGGCCCGGACGGGGTCGGGCCGGGACGGGGTCGGGCCGGGACGCAGGGTGCGACGGGGTCGGGCCGGGGCGCGACACGGTGGCGCGGGTCCGGCCCGGGGTCAGGGCAGGTAGTCCTGCCGGTCGTGCTCGTCCGCGAGGAAGGGCACCGACTGGAGCCAGTTCACACCACAGGCCCGACAGCAGGTCTCCTTGGTGCGGCCCCACTCGGTCTGGTCCAGGGTGGCCGCGCCCGGGTCGATGTCCCGACCGCAGAGCGCCACCGACTTCTCGTCCAGGACCATGTGCCACTGCTTGACCGGGCCGCTGGGGCCCTCGTCGCCGTACTGGGCGTGCATCCGATGCAACATGCTTCCACAGTGCCTCCGGCGCGCGGCACACGCTAGGCGAGCGGTTCGGGGGCCGGGCCGACCAGCGACCCGTGCAGGCGCAGCCGGGCGACGCCGCCGTCGGGGAAGACGTCGAGCCGGGCGTGACTGGCCGCCCGGGCGCCGGCTGCGGCCGGGACCAGGAAGCGGTGCAGGGTGTCGGGCTGCAGCAGGGTGCGCGGGACCAGCTCGAACCAGCCGCCGTCGGCCGGGTCGGCCGGGTCGCCGCCGCCGCTCGCGTCGAAGCCCAGCACGGCGGCCCAGCCGGCCGCGTTGCCGACGTAGTTGGCGGTGTCGATCTCCACCGCGCGCACCACCGCGCGCCCGGCCAGCCGCAGCCGCACCCAGTCGTGGCCGCCGTCGCGGCGCCGGCGGTTCTCCCAGCCCTCGCCCATCTCGCGCGAGCGGCCGGGCAGGATCAGGTTGACCGGGGGCGAGAAGAACCGGTCCGAGGCGTCCTCGACGCTGCCGCCGTGCTCGAGCGCGGCCAGGTCGAAGGTGCCCAGCGCCGCCAGCCAGGCCTGGTCGGGACGGGACTCGCCGTGCACCCGCAGCCGCGCGATACCGCCGTCCGGGTACTGCTTGAGCCGCAGATGGGTGAAGCGGCGCCGCTCGGTGACCTCGAAGGCGTTGGCCGCGTGGCCGCGCACCGCCCCGGGCGCCACGATCTGCTGCCAGCGGGTGGTGGGGGCGAGCAGTTCCTCGGGGCCGGGGGTGCCCGGCAGCTCGACGGCCTCCACGCTGATCCGCTGCGGGTGGTTGCCGCGGAAGTGCGCGGTGTCCACGACCACGCCGTGGATCACCCCGGGCAGGCCGAGCCGGACCAGCACCCAGTCGTGGTCCTCGGCGTCGGGGTGCGGCCGGTCGGTGCCGGCGCCGCGGCGACGGCGGGTCTCCCAGCCGTCCATCAGCTGGCCCTTGGGGCCGAAGGTGTGCGGCTGGAAGCGGGCGGGGGTGGGGAGCAGCAGGTTCTCCCGCTCCGCGAAGAGCTCGTCGTTGGCGGCCAGGACGCCGGCGCCCAGCCGCCGGTCGGCGAGGTCGGGCAGCCGGCGGAAGGGGAGGTCGGCGGCGAGGTCCTGGTAGTCGGCGTAGCCGTAGTCGGCAGAAGTGGTCATGGCTCCACTCTGCGCGCGACGATTGTTCAGGTCCATCTCAAAAAACTGATCAAAACGTTGAGCTGGACTGAACGATCTCCGCCAGCACCCGGCGCAGCGGCGGTGCCCCCTCGGTCCCGGCGCGCACCGCGGCCACCACCCGGCGGCTGGGCCGGTCGGCGGGCAGCGGCCGGATCAGCACACCGCGCCCGCCGCCCGCCAGCAGCCGCGGCACCAGCGCCACCCCGAGCCCGGCGCCCACCAGCGCCAGGATCGCCGCCCAGTCGGCCGCCGTGTGGGCCGGCTCGGGCACGAAACCGGCCTCGGCGCAGGCCCCCAGCGTGATGTCCCGCCAGGGCCCGGACCGCCCGAAGATCCATGGCTCGTCCGCGAGTTGGGCCAGTCTCAGCTCCGCACCGCGGTCGGCCAGCGGGTGCTCCAGCGGCAGCGCGATGTCCAGCGGATCGTCCAGCACCGGCAGTTGGACGAACCGCGGGTCCGCGGCCGCCGTGCCACGGACGTTGAGCGACAGCGACAGGTCCACCTCGCCGGCGGCCAGCAGTTCCACCGCCTCGGCGGCCTCCGCCTCCACCACCCGCACCACCAGCCCCGGCGCGCGCTCGCGCAGCTGGGCCACCGCCGGGACCACCAGCGCGGTGATCGCGGTGGCGAAGGCCCCCACCCGCACCTCGCCGGCCTCCCCGTGCAGGTACCCGGCCACCTCCGCCTCGGCCTGCTCCAACTGCCCGAACACCCGCTCCGCGTGCCGCAGCACCAGCCGCGCCGCGCCGGTCAGCCGCACCCGGCGCCCGTACGGCTCCAGCATCGGCGCCCCCACCTGCCGCCCCAGCGCCGCCAGCTGCTGGGACACCGCCGACGGCGTCAGGTGCAGCCGCGCGGCCGCCGCCGTGACCGTCCCGCACTCGTCCAGCGCCTGAAGGATCCGCAGCTTCCTCAGGTCCCACTCGCTCATCGCCCCAGCCTCATCGCCCCAGCCTAGGAGGGCACGCCGACCGGCCCGGAACGTCGGGCGGGCCGACGTCCGGGCACCGGTGCACCGGCGGCTGGCGGCAGGGTCAGGAGGCGACGCGCAGGGGGGCGAGGTCCTGGCGCTTGAGGATCTTGTCGAAGCTCACGATGGCGCCGCGCTGGGGGTGGTTGCTCAGCCGGACGCGGTCGGTGAGGGCGTGGATCAGGAAGAGACCGCGGCCACTCTCGGCGCACAGGTCGGGGAAGGCGTCCGGGTCGGTGGCGCGGGCGGCGGCCGGGGCGAGGTGGCCGGAGGGGAGCACGTGGGTGTCGTAGGCGGTGGGGCGGGCGCGGGGCGCGGAGGCGAAGCCGGCCGGGCCCGGGAGCGAGGCGCGGCCACGGCGGCGGCGCGGCCGGGTGTGGTCGAGCGAGCGGGTCGCCGGTCCGGCCGCGGGGCGGCGGGAGGGGACCAGGTGGGGAGCCGTCGGCAGGCCGGGTCCGGAGTCGATCACCTCGATCCGCAGCAGGTCGCCCTCCAGTGCGGCGGTGACCTGGAAGCCGTCGCCCGGGTGGGTGCCGACCGCGTGCTCGACGGCGTTGGCACAGGCCTCGGTCAGCGCCACGCCCAGGTCATGGGCGATCTGCGGGTCGACGCCGGCGCTCTCCATGGTGCCGAGCAGGATGCGCCGGGCCAGCGGAACGCTGGCCAGCTCACGCTTGAGATGCAGAGTCCACCAGATGTCCACGACAGGTCCCTCCTGGCTGCGGCTCCACATACAACTAGGTATTGCCGACCGATCCGGCAGTGAACCGTGCGTGCGGTGCCTGTCCACTCGTTCGGCGGATGGACTGGCGCGACACGTTATGCCGAACGGCGCGCGTGCTGGCCCCGCACGCCGGGCCGAACGGGTCATTCCCGGGGATTCGCCGCCGGTTTCGCACCCCGCCACGGTCGGCCCGCACCCCGATGAGATGATGGGCCGGCCATGACTGACCGCCTTCCCGCCCCGCAGCCGGGCGCCGCCGACCCGGTCCGCCGGGTGCTCGGCGCGCTCCGCACCCGGGGCGCGACGGGTGGTGCGACGAGCGGTACGACGGACGGCACGGCGGCCTGGGACCTGCGGCTGCTGCGGGCGGTCCCGTTCGCGCTGGTCTGCACGCTGGTCGCCGCGGCCGGCCACGACCTGGCCGGCGGCGGACCGGTCGCCCCCTCGACGCTGGTGATCGGCTTCGCCGCGGTCTGCGCGGTGGCCGCCCTGGCCGGTGGGCGCGAGCGCTCGCTGGCGCGGATCGCCGCAGCCCTGGGCATCGGCCAGCTCGGCCTGCACCTGCTCTTCCACGGCGCCGGCCACCAGGCGATGGCCGGGATGACCATGAACGAGGCCGCCGGCCGGCTGATCTGCAACGACCGGCCGGGCCTGGCCACCGCGCTGCCGGCCGGGGTCAGCGCCGAGCAGCTGATCGGCCGGGCCGGCCTGGACCCGCACGCCTACCACGCGATGGCGGACGGGCCCTGGTGGCAGTTCGGACTCACCCCCGCGATGCTCGCCGGCCACCTGCTGGCCGCCGTGCTCGCGGGCTGGTGGCTGCGGCGCGGCGAGGTCGCGCTCTGGCGGCTGGTGCGGCTGAGCCGCACCACCGCCCGCGAGCTGCGGACCTGGGCCGCCCCGCTGCGCACCGCCTGCGCGCTGGTGATGGCGCTGCTGCGCGGGCTGCTGGACGCGCCCGGCACGGACGTCCGGGCGGCGCGCCCGGACGCGGGGAGCATACGGCTGCCCGTGGCGGCCGTCCTGCGGCACAGCGTGATCCGCCGGGGACCACCGGCCGTGGCCTGCGCGCGCTGACCTCCCGTCACGGAGCCCGTTCCACCCCGCCACCGCCCCTCCCCCGCCGCCTGCCGGCGGCCGGACCGGGCGCACCGGCCGGGCCGGGCCCGACACTGCGGGGCGGGGCGCGCCGACGAGCACGTTGCCACCCCCCAGTCCCAGGGCACTCCTGTGCCCTGCTCCCGATGGAGACCGCCTCAGATGCGTTCGCTTCCCGCCCGCCGCCTCGCCACCGCCCTCGCCCTGGCGACCGGCACCCTGCTGGCCACCGCCGTCCCGGCCTTCGCGCACGTGACCGTGCAGCCCGGCACCGCCCAGCAGGGCGGCTACACCGCCGTCGCCTTCCGGGTGCCGGACGAGAGCGACACGGCGAGCACCACCAAGCTCGAGGTCACCCTGCCCACCGACCACCCGATCGCCTCGGTCTCCACCCAGCCGCTGCCGGGCTGGACCGCGACGGTGGAGAAGTCGAAGCTGGCGACCCCGGTCAAGACCGACGACGGCGACAGCATCACCGACGCCGTCACCAGGATCACCTGGACCGCCGACGCCACCGGCAAGATCGGCCCGGGCCAGTTCCAGGAGTTCAAGGTCTCCTTCGGCCCGCTGCCCAAGGACACCGACCAGCTGGTCTTCAAGGCGTTGCAGACCAAGGACGACGGCACCGTGGTCCGCTGGATCGACGAGGCCAAGGACGGCCAGCCCGAGCCCCAGCACCCGGCGCCCGTGCTGCACCTGACCAAGGCCGCGGCCACCGCCTCCCCGGCGGCCGACGGCCACCAGATGACCGCCGCTGCCTCGCAGGACGGCAGGGCGCCCGGCCCGGCCTCCTCCTCCGACTCCACCGCCCGCGCGCTCGGCGTGGTGGGCATCGTGGTCGGCGTGCTCGGCGCCGGCCTCGGCGTGCTCGGCCTGCGCCGCAAGAACGCCGCCTGACGGCCTGACGGCCGGCCCGCGACCGGGGCCGCACGCACGCAGGTGCGCACGGTCCCGGCGACGGCCGGCCCGCGACCCCCCACTCCGCGTCCCGATCGGATCCCTCGCATGCAGCACACCTCGCCCCGCCGGCGGCTGGCCGGCGCCGCCGCCCTCGTCCTGAGCGCCGCCCTCGCCCTGACCGCCTGCGGGTCGAGCGGTGGCCAGGGGGCCGACGGCAAGGCCGCCGTCTCCCAGCAGGGCGCCGGCTCGCCCTACCAGGGCACCGCGCTGGCCCGACACTTCGACAAGCCCGACCTGGTGCTCTCCGACACCGGCGGCCAGCCCTTCGACCTGCGCCAGCGCACCGCCGGGCGCTCGGTGCTGCTCTTCTTCGGCTACACCAGCTGCCCGGACGTCTGTCCCACCACCATGGGCGACATCGGCGTGGCGATGCAGAAGCTCTCCGCCGAGGAGCGCAAGAAGATCGACGTCGTCTTCGTCTCCACCGACCCGGACCGCGACAACCCCAAGGTGCTACGGACCTGGCTGGACTCCTTCGGCAGCGACTTCATCGGGCTGACCGGCGACCTGGCGAAGGTGAAGGCGGCGGCGCTGAGCCTGGGGATCGTGGTGGAGGACCCGGTGGTCAACAAGGACGGCACGGTCACCTCCTCGCACGGCGCCCAGGTGCTGGCGTTCCTGCCCGCGGACGACAAGGCGCACGTGCTCTACATGAGCAACACCCCGACCGCCACGTTCGAGCACGACATGCCGCTGCTGGCCAAGGGGGTGGCGGCCTGATGGCGGGCTTCCGGCGGGCGGCGCTGGCCGGGGCCGCGGTGGCCACCGCCCTGGCGGCGGGGAGCATCGTGGTGGCCTGCGGCGCCGGCAGCCCCTCCACGGCCGCGACCGTGAAGCTCAGCGTCGAGGGCTCGTACATCCCGCTGCCGGCCGGTGACGGCATGGCGGCCGGCTACCTGACGGTGCGCAACGACGGCTCGGGCGGTGACCGCCTGCTGCGGGTGACCAGCCCGGGCGCCGGCTCGGTGACGCTGCACCACTCCACCGACACCTCGATGACGGAGGTGGAGAGCCTGCCGGTGCCGGCCAGGGGCACCCTGGAGCTGGCCCGCGGCGGCAACCACCTGATGATCATGGGCTGGCAGAAGCCGCCGGCCGTCGGCGACCACCTCGAGCTCGACCTCACCTTCGAACACGCCGGGACCATAGCCGTCCAGGTACCGGTCAAGCCCCTCACCTACCGTCCCGGGAGCTGACGAAGACATGCGGAAAGCCTGGGCCTTCCTGGCGACGGCCGGCGCGCTGCTCGTGCTGGTGCTCGGCACCGCCGGGCCGGCGGCCGCGCACGCCGCGCTGCTGCACACCGATCCCGAGCAGAACTCGGTGGTGGCGAGCGCGCCGTCCGCCGTCACGCTGACCTTCAGCGAGGGGGTCACGCTCTCCGCGGACTCGGTGCGGGTCCTCGACCCGGCCGGCAAGGCGGTCGACACGGGCGATCCCGGGCACGCGGACGGCAAGGCGGACACCGCGCGGGTCGGCCTGCGCGGCGGCCTGGCCAATGGCACCTACACGGTGGCCTGGCGGGCCGTCTCCGAGGACACCCACCCGGTCGGCGGCGCCTTCACCTTCTCGATCGGCGCCGCCTCCGACACCTCGGTCTCCGCCTCGCAGGTGCAGGGCGCCCGGGCCGACGACGTGGTCGCCGCGCTGTACGGGACCGGGCGCACGGTGGCTTACGGGGCGTACGCGCTGCTGGTGGGCGTCGCGGCGTTCGTGCTGATCTGCTGGCCGCGCGGGGCGGCGACCCGAGCGGTGCAGCGGCTGCTGATGGGCGGCTGGGTCGCGCTGCTGGCGTCCACCGTGGCGGTGCTGCTGCTGCGCGGGCCCTACGAGCGCGGCAGCGGGCTGAGCCAGGCCCTGGACCTGACGCTGGTGCGCGGCACGCTCGACGAGCGGCTCGGCACCGCGCTGGCGGCGCGGCTGCTGCTGCTGGCGGCCGGCGGCGTCTTCCTGTCGCTGTTGGTGGGCCAGCTCGGCCAGGAGCAGCCCGCCGGGCGGCCGCAGGCGCCGCGGGAGGGCGAGGTGCCGCGGACCGGCGAGGGCGATCCGGAGGAGGAGGAACTGCGGCGCCTGGAGGAGCGCGCCGCCGAGCGGCCGCAGCGCGAGGCGCGGGTGGCGCTGGGGATCGGCGGGCTGCTGCTGGCGCTGGCGCTGGCGGCGACCTGGGCCGGGGCGGACCACGCCGCGGTCGGGATCCAGGTCTGGGTGGCGCTGCCCTTCGACATGCTGCACCTGGTGGCGATGGCCTGCTGGCTGGGCGGGCTGGTGGCGCTGCTGGCCGGGCTGCGGCACGGCGCCGGGGTCGCGGCGGCCAACCGGTTCTCGGCGGTCGCGATGACCTCGGTGGCCGTGCTGGCGGTGACCGGGGTGTACCAGGCCTGGCGGGGCGTCGGCTCCTGGGACGCGCTGACCGGCACCCGGTACGGGCAGTTGCTGCTGGTCAAGGTCGGGCTGGTGCTGGTGATCCTGGCGGTGGCCTGGTTCTCCCGGCGGTGGACCGCCAGGCTGCGCTCGGCGCCGGGCCCCGACGGCGACGCAACGGACGCCGCCGAGCAGGACGAGCGGGACGAGCGGGACGAGAAGGACGAGCACGGCGGTCAGGACGCCCCGGAGTCGGGCGGGGGCGCCCCGGGCGGGGACGACCCGGTGCGCCGCGCCCAACTGGCCCGCCAGCGAACCGCGCTGGCGAGCGCCGAGGTGCGCAGGCGGCAGCAGGGCTCACCGGTGCAGGCCGGACTGCGCCGCTCGGTGCTGGTCGAGGCCGGCGTGGCGGTGGCGGTCCTGGTGGTCACCACGCTGCTCACCAACGCGCCGCCCGGCCGGGTGGCCGCCGCCGTCGCGGCGAGCAGCGCCCCCGCCCCGGCGACCGGCGCGGCCGCGGCGCCGGACCGGGTGGTGCAGCTCAAGCTCCCCTACGACACCGGCGGCAAGGGCCCCGGCGCGCAGGGCACCGCGACGCTGACCCTCAACCCGGCCGCGGTGGGCGGCAACCGGATCACCCTGGTGATCACCGACGCGTCCCAGCAGCCGGTGGACGTCCCCGAGGTGCAGCTCTCCTTCACGCTGCCGGACCGCGACCTCGGTCCGCTGCCGGTCGCCCTGACCAAGGCCACCACCGGCGGCTGGAGCGGCACCGCGCAACTGCCGCTGGCCGGTGAGTGGGTGGCGGCGGTGGTGGTCCGCTCCTCGGACATCGACCAGACCACCGAGACCAAGTCCGTGACGATCGGCTGAGGAACGCGATGACCGCCGTCGAACACACCCCGCTCGCCCCCGGCCCGCGGGCACCGGGCGGCCTGAGCCGCCGCCCGCTGCTCGGCGGCGCCGTGGAAGGCCAGGCTGCGGGCGCCGCCGGCCGGGCCCTGGTCCGCGCCGCGCTGGTGCCCGG